>JAWWDH010000536.1:0-2358 GCA_033720015.1 Pseudomonas sp. | reverse complement strand
TTCCCCTGACACTCTGCGTCCACTTATCGCCAGCTCCTGAAGTACATCCTGGCGTAGCCCCACGCCCGTCACGCTAATGGCCATATCGGGGATGATGCCCCAATCAATCTCCAGCAGCGCCAATTTTGCGCTGGGGTGGAGAATACGGATATCGGCACCCAGCGCTATCTGCAGGCCGCCACCGTAGACATGCCCGTGCAAGGCAGCTACCACAGGAACCCCCGCCTCGCGCCAGCCTAGAGCCAAGCGCTGAACCGGGTTGATACCCGCTTCGTCGGGCGCCAGCAGGGTGGGCAGCCGTTCCGCCTCGCTCATGATCGACGCCATATCGAGCCCCGCGCAAAAGCTGTCACCATCGCCGCTCAAGACCACTGCACGCAGCCCAGAGAGCTGGGTCAGGCAGTGTTGGGCTGCCAACAGACCATCAATCATGGCCCAATCCAGACCATTGTGGTGGTCAGGTCGCGACAACATGACCTCAGCCACATGATCAGCAAACGTTAGAGTCACACGTTCATTGAGGAGTTGATGCATTCGAGCCCCCGAAGATTCCTTTGGCTCGCCACCGGTGGGCGATCGCCGTGCTGGTGAAGTAATGCGCTTATGAGGTGATAAACGCGCCGGTGAACTGAGTGTGGCGCGTAGACGAGGCATTTTCAAACAAACGTTTCATTTTATCACCACCACTACCAAGATCACTTCTCCACCACAGGAAAAAAGCGGCCCGCAGGCCGCTTTTGTTTAGCATGACAGGGTGTATCAGCCCAGCCACACACGGGCGTTACGGAATAAACGTAGCCAAGCGCCATCCTCAGTCCATTCGGCCGGACGCCAGGAGTTGGTGACCGCGCGGGTCACCCGCTCTGGGTGAGGCATCATAATGGTCACACGGCCATCCGGTGTGGTAAGGCCGGTGATTCCTGACGGCGAGCCGTTAGGGTTAGCCGGGTAACGGGTTGTTACTTGACCGTAGTTATCGATATAACGCAGCGCTATCTGGCTGCTGGACTGCATACTGCGCAGGTGCGCGGTATCACGGAACTCGGCACGCCCTTCACCGTGGGCAACAGCAATCGGTAACTTAGAGCCTTCCATACCCGCCAGCAGAATCGATGGGCTTTTCTCTACCCGCACCATCGCTACGCGTGCTTCAAACTGCTCAGATTCGTTACGCTCAAACGCAGGCCAGCTTTCAGCCCCCGGGATCAGTGTCTTGAGCTGCGAGAGCATCTGACAACCATTACACACGCCCAGCGAGAAGCTGTCATCACGGGTGAAGAAGTTGGCAAACTGTTCACGGGCACGCTCATTGAATAACACCGACTTTGCCCAACCGCCGCCAGCACCCAGCACGTCACCGTAAGAGAAACCACCGCAGGCGACTAAGCCTTTGAACTCATCAAGCGAAACACGTCCTTCCAGGATGTCACTCATGTGTACATCCACAGCGTCGAAGCCCGCTTTATGGAACGCCCATGCCATCTCAACCTGACCATTAACGCCTTGCTCACGCAGTACAGCAACAGCGGGCTTGGCCGTGTTAATAAACGGCGCGCTAATATCATCGTTGATATCAAAGCTAGGTGCAGCGCTTAGGCCAGGATCACGCACATCCAGCAGGCTATCGAATTCGTTCTTGGCGCACTCTGGATTATCACGCAGTGCCTGCATGCGGTAGCTGGTTTCTGCCCAGGTGCGCTGTGTCAGTTGGCGAGTAGTTTCCAGCAGCGGTTCTTCAAACAGCGTTACCCGCACTTGGTCGTCATAACGGGGACGCGCAATAACACCGCATGTTTCGATACCTGCCATGGCGAACTGGGTGAGCACTTCTTCAGTGTGCTCACGGCTCACCTGAATCACCGCACCCAGCTCTTCAGAGAACAGCGCACTGAACGCTTCCACCGGCTCATCAATCAGCCAGTCCAGCTTAATCTCAAGACCCGCATGGGCAGCAAAGGCCATTTCCAACAGCGTGACCAGCAGGCCACCATCACTACGGTCGTGATAGGCCAGCAGCTTGCCATCGCGGTTGAGTCCCTGAATGACCTCGAAAAATGCTTTCAGGTCTTCTGGGTCATCAACATCTGGACAGTCATTACCGACTTGCCCATAGACTTGCGCCAGCGCAGAACCACCTAAGCGGTTTTGTCCATTCCCCAGGTCGATCAGAATCAGGTCTGATTCGTCCTGCTCCAGGTTGATTTGCGGTGTCAGCGTCGCCAGCGCATCGGTGACCGGCGCAAACCCAGTGACCACTAGCGAAAGCGGCGATGTGATGCTCTTTTCGTCAGCACTGTTTTCGCCCGAACTGTCGCCTTCCTGCCAAGCGGTGCGCATTGACATGGAATCCTTACCCAC
>JAWWDH010000535.1:0-2364 GCA_033720015.1 Pseudomonas sp. | reverse complement strand
CAAGGGATAGCAATATGAATGCAGTCAATCCACAAGTAGTACTTCAACCTCTGGCGGGTGATGGCCGTCTGGCGCTGCCCATGCAGGAGCTAATGGCCCGGGTACTGCGCGAGGCACGCCAGCGCCAGCTCAGCCAGCTGATGATTGTTGGTGTGGCGCGCCGGGTCGGTGCCACGTTTATTGCCCAGCAGGCGGCTGAAGAGCTGGCGGCAGCTTTTGGTCAGGTGCTGGTGGTGGAAGTGCGTGCTGATGTGAGTGATGACGAAGGCCTGGATGGCGATTTGCAGCGCTTGCGGATTCCGGGTCAGGCGGTCGCCAGGGTGAGTCTGTCGCTGAATACCTGCCTGCGCTTATTCGGTCTAGGCGGTGACGATACGCAAGAAGCGTTCAGCCATTTGCGCGAGCAATTTGCCCTGGTGTTATGGGACATGCCGCCACCGACGGTTTCTCCCGTATCGATGGTGGCTGCCAAGTGTATGGATGGCGTCGTGCTGGTAGCCCATGCCAACAGAACTCGACGTCAGGTCGCGCGCTATGTCAGCCAGCGCTTGCAGGAAAGCGGTGGTGAGCTGCTGGGGGTGGTGCTCAACCGGACTATCAATTTTATCCCAGAGTGGCTGTACCGCTGGTTATAGGGTGCTACAGCAGACCATCGGATCTACGTTGCTAAGGAAGTGTCGCTTATGTGGGGAATGGGCTTGAAATGCAGCCTTGTATTGTTGGCTGTCGTATTTGCTGCAGGCTGCAGCGCGATCAAAGTCGATCACTTGCCGGGGGCGGAAGGCTTGCCTCTGGTTGGTGGTGATGGCGTCGTTCCCGAGCTCGAGTACCTGATCCGTCCTGGCGATGATCTGGAGATAAAGTTCTTCTACACCCAGGAACTCAATGAAGCGATCAAGGTGCGCCCCGATGGCTACATCACGCTGCAATTGATCGATGAGCTCAAGGTCGCCGGTATGACGCCTAAGCAGCTGGATGCGGTGCTGACTGAGAAGTACTCAAAACACTTGAAAGACCCCTCCATTGCAGTGATCGCGAGGTCTTTCAAAGGCTTTCGCGCTTATGTCGGTGGTGAGGTCTCCGTGCCTCAGGTGGTCTCGCTGGAGGGTGGAATGTCGGTCATTCAGGCTATTTACCGCGCAGGCGGTACGCTGCCCACGGCCAATCTGGAGTCGGTTGTCCTGATTCGAAAAGGCCCCAATGGTGAGCCAATTCCCTATCACCTGGACCTCAGTGATGGAGCCGTCGAGCAGAGCAAGGTCGACTTGCAGGTGGCGCTATCGCCTTCCGACGTGATCTATGTGCCGCGCTCGCCAATTGCCAATGCCAATCGTTGGGTGCAGCAGTACATCACTGACCTGGTGTTGTTCAAGGGTATCCAGTTGGGCTTTGGGGTGAGTTATGTGATCGAGCATGACAAGGACAACGATGACTGATGATTAGCCTTACTCATACCCACATTTTGCGTCAGTTGGTGCTGTCGCTTGTGCTGCTGTTCAGCACATTTGCCGCCGCGCAGCCATTGTCCATCGGTATCAATGCCATGTGGATTCCCGGCGATGAAAGCAGCTTGCGTGCGCGTTTCCAGAAGGCCAAGGCATTGGGTGTGAGCCAGGTCCGGCTGGATTGGGAGTGGCGTCAAGTCGAGGCCGTGAAAGGGCAATACGATTGGCAGAAACTCGACACTCTGGTGCGGGTGGCTTATGAAGAGCAGATCGAGTTGTTTCCGATCGTCCACTACGCGCCAGCGTGGGCTTTACGTCCGGAAAGCAAACCAGATGAGATTTACCAGATGGCCCCTGCAGAGTCGGCTTTTGCCGACTATGCGCGCTTCCTGAAGGCTTCCATCGAGCGCTATGGCCCGAACGGCAATTATCCGCAAGCCTTTACTCCAATCGTTTATTGGCAAGTCTGGAACGAGCCGAATATCAAGCAGTTCTGGGGGCCAGAACCCGATGCCCCGGCTTTCGTGCGCCTGATGCGTGTGGTGCATGAAGAGACGGCAAGCGTGCGTCAGCAGGTCAAGCTAGTGCATCCAGGCTTGTCGAAGTCCGATCTGATTTTCTTCTGGCAACTGTGGGAGGGTGATGCCGCCTATGGCGAGACCTTCGACATCATGGCAGTGCATCCCTATCTGTTTCATTGGTGGGATGGGATACGCGATCCCGAAGATATGGATCGTGATGTGAAGCGCTATGCCGAGCTCGGTGTTGTGGGCAGCCATGATGATCCCGGCTACCTGGGCAAGGTCTTCAACTTGCAGCTGATGATGGATCTCAAGGGCTATCCCGATAAACCCATATGGATTACCGAGATGGGCTATTTCGTGGCCGATCACCGCTTGGGCGTGACGGATCAGGAACT
>JAWWDH010000534.1:0-2367 GCA_033720015.1 Pseudomonas sp. | reverse complement strand
ATGGCGCAAAACGAATACGAAACAATGGATGTGGTGCTGGTTGGTGCCGGCATCATGAGTGCGACCCTGGGCGTACTGCTGAAAGAACTCGACCCAGCGATCAAGCTGGAAGTGCTCGACATGATGAGCACAGCTTCCAGTGAAAGCTCTTACCCTTGGAACAATGCGGGTACCGGTCATGCGGCCCTGTGTGAGCTGAACTACACGCCGGAAGCTGAAGACGGTTCGATCGACATCAAAAAGTCGGTGTCCATCAATGCGCAGTTCGAGGAATCCAAGCAGTTCTGGGCCTACCTGGTCGAGAAAGGTCGCTTTGGCTCGCCCAAGTCGTTTATCAGCCCGGTTCCGCACCTAAGCTTCGTGCGCGGCCAGAAAGGCATCGACTTCCTGAAGAAACGCTTCAAGGCCCTGACTGCTCACCACGCGTTCAGCGAGATGGAATACAGCGAAGACCGCGCCACCATGGCCGAGTGGATGCCGTTGATGCTGCCAGGTCGCGACCCGAACGAGCCGATTGCAGCCACACGCGTGATGGCCGGCACCGACGTCAACTTCGGCGCCCTGACCCTGCACCTGCTCGACCACCTCCGCCAGCAGAACGAAGCCAAGGTCACCTGCAGCCAAAAGGTCGTTGGCCTCAAGCGCAACGGCCAAGGCTGGCGCGTCAGCGTGAAGAACCTGGAAAACGGCAGCAGCCGTGAAATTCAGGCCAAGTTCGTCTTCCTCGGTGCAGGTGGCGCGGCGCTGCCACTGCTGCAAATGTCCGGCATCCCTGAAGGCAAAGGCTATGGCGGTTTCCCCGTCAGCGGTCAGTGGCTGCGCTGCGACAACCCGGAAATCGTCAAACAACACCAGGCCAAGGTCTACAGCCAGGCAGCCGTCGGCTCGCCGCCTATGTCGGTACCGCACCTGGATACCCGCGTAGTCGAGGGCAAGACCTCGCTGCTGTTCGGCCCCTACGCGGGTTTCACCACCAAGTTCCTCAAGCGCGGCTCGTTCCTCGACCTGCCGCTGTCGATCCGCTTCAACAATATCGGCCCGATGCTGGCCGTGGCGCGCGACAACTTCGACCTGACCCGTTACCTGGTCAAGGAAGTGTTGCAATCGGAAGAGAAGCGCCTAGAAACCCTGCGCGGTTTCTACCCAGAAGCCAAAGCCGAAGACTGGCGTATTGAGATCGCTGGCCAACGCGTGCAGATCATCAAAAAGCATGCGAAAAACGGTGGCGTTCTGCAGTTCGGCACCGAACTGGTAGCGGCACAAGATGGCTCTCTGGCGGCCCTTTTGGGCGCATCACCAGGCGCCTCGGTGACGGTCTCGATCATGCTCGACCTGATCCAGCGCTGCTTCAGCGAGCAGGCTAAATCAGAACAATGGCGTACTAAGCTGAACGAGATCTTCCCGGCCATGGCTGACGTTTTGGCCAGCGATGCTGAACGCTTCCGCGAAGTGCAGTCGCGCTCCGACGCCCTGCTGCAACTGGAGCAAAGCGTTAGCGCCTAAGCTGCTTAGCCATAAAAAACCGCCTCCCGGGGCGGTTTTTTAATGTCTGGGGCATATCGCCAAAGCATTCAGGCGGATGTCGCCATCGGTCTGAAACTGAAGTAGTGGCGCAGCGCATCGACCATCTCAACATAGCCGGCAGGTGGTGCTACCAAAGCAAACCCCGAGTCATAGTAGCCTGGGGTTACATCCTCGCGGGACCATTGGCAGGTGGCCGAGAAGTCGATATAGCGCGGTGCGGCATGCCCTGGAATTTTCAGACGCATATCAAAGCGTGCGCCCACCAGCAGGGGCAGCTGACTGATTAACAGCAGACCGTCCAGGGAGACGTTACCGATATAGCCCATGGGCTTGTCGGTGATGCGATTGAACACCTTCAGGTAGTACGGCAACTGATGGCGCTCGATGCTGCGCTGAACACGCTCTGACATAGTGGCAAATCGCTATATATGGCCATTAAGTATGGCCCCACTACTGCGTTTAAACCAGTTCAGGAACAGCGTTCGGCCACCCGGCTCTGCAATTGCTGACGAGCGCTATCGACCTGCTCATCGCTGTAATAGCTGCGCTGGCCGTCCGCTGCGTTGCGGTAATAACTCCGCCCCTCCGGAATTGAAGCCAACCTGCTGCGTAGTTGACGGCACTCCTCGGCTCGCTTGGCGTGGCGCTCGGCAGCGACCTGTGAGGCCAGTGCCTGCTCTTCACGGCGAGCATCGTAAAACCGCTTGGTAAGTTCCTCCCGCTCACGGGTCAGTTGGTCACGCTCAACCACCTGCGGCTTCACTTCAACCCTGTCCGCGCCCGCCTCCGACGGTCGTTGGCCGAAATGCACCTGGCGATTTGCATCAGTCCAGCGATAGATTT
>JAWWDH010000533.1:0-2371 GCA_033720015.1 Pseudomonas sp. | reverse complement strand
GTGGCCTACATCACCCTGGCGGGCTTGCTGCCGAAACCGATTCGTCAGCTGTCTGAGGTGAGCTCAACCATTCAAAAGGGCGTGGCTGGCGCGGAGAGTATTTTCGAGCAGCTGGATGAAACCCCAGAGATGGATCGCGGCACTCAGACGCGTGAGCGGGTTAGCGGGCGCTTGGAAGTCAATAACCTGAGTTTTCAATACGCCAGCAGTGACAAACCGGTTCTGAATGACATCAGCTTTGTTGCCGAGCCCGGGCAGATGGTTGCTCTTGTGGGGCGTTCGGGCAGTGGTAAGTCGACCCTGGCCAACCTGATTCCGCGCTTTTACCACCATGATCAGGGGCAAATTCTGCTCGACGGCCTGGATGTAGAAGACTACACGCTGCTGAACCTGCGCCGGCATATCGCCTTGGTCACCCAGCACGTCACCCTGTTCAACGATACGGTGGCCAACAATATCGCCTATGGCGATTTGCAGGGCGCGCCGCTGGATGAAGTGCGTCAGGCGGCGGAAGCAGCTTATGCCGCCGAGTTTATCGAGAAGATGCCGCAAGGCTACGACACCCTGGTGGGTGAAAATGGTGTGCTGTTGTCCGGTGGGCAGCGCCAGCGCTTGGCCATTGCTCGGGCGTTGTTGAAAAACGCCCCGCTACTGATCCTCGACGAGGCCACCTCGGCGCTGGACACCGAGTCTGAGCGGCATATCCAGGGCGCGCTGGATGAAGTGATGAAGGGGCGTACGACCCTGGTGATCGCCCATCGCCTGTCCACCATCGAGAAGGCCGACCTGATTCTGGTGATGGACCAGGGGCGTATCGTCGAGCGCGGCACGCATGCCGAATTGCTGGCGCAGAATGGTTACTACGCCCGCCTACACGAAAAAGACTTTGTTGAGGGCGATGACGCTGTGACGTTAGAGCGCGACGCCTGATGCTCAGTTATTTACGCGCCTGGCGTGAGCGCGGCTGGGCTCCGATTGATGCCGTTACTTACGCCGAGGCCTGGCAGCGGTTTGGCGGCAGCGTGGCGACTCATCCGCAGGTAGTCGAGCGCCTGGCAGGTCTGGCGGGTATTCAGGTGCGCTACCTCGGCTGGTTTTCCGGTGGTGAGTTGCAGGCTGCCATACCGACTTGGGGGCGATACTTGGCGTTGTCCAAGGATGTGCTGAAACAGCAGGGTAAGCGCGGCTTGTTTGATTTGGGCAATGCCGAAATCATCCTGCCGCTCGCCGCTGAGGTGCGCGTGGCTGTGCGGCATAAGGCGCGCTACCTGTCGGCCCTGAATGCCGAGCAGGTGCTCGGTCGTCGTGAGCAGCCGGAAGGCCTGGCGCTGGCCCGTGAGCCGGAGGAATACAGCAAAAAATTCCGCTACAACCAGCGCCGCGAGCAGCGTCTGCTGGAGGAGGCCGGAGGTGTTGTGCGGCCGATGCTGGAGCTGTCCGCCGCCGAGCAGGCACTGATTTACGCCGATCTATTTCAGCGCCGCTGGGGGTTTGAAGCGACAGGCAAGGTGCACCTGGCTGAGGTGTTTAGCCTAATGCGCGATTTTATGACCGGCTCGCTGATTTATCTGAACGATCAGCCGGTGGCGATCCAGGTGCTTTACCGCGTCGAGGCCCCGCAGTGGGTCAGTCTGGAGTACATAAACGGTGGCGTTGATCCGCAAAATCGCGAGTTTAGTCCGGGCAGCGTGCTCAGTTTTATCAATACCCAAACAGCCTGGGCTGAGGCGCGAGCTATTGGTAAGCCGCTGCGTTATTCCTTTGGCCGGGCCGATCGCGAATATAAAGATCGCTGGTGCAACCGTGTGCCGGTCTATCAGGTCTGACTATGTCTGCACGCAAGCAAACCCTGCTCAAACGGCATCGCCGGCAAAAGCGCATCGCTCTGCTGCTGGCTTTGGTCGTACTGCTGGTGATGGCTGTAGTGGTCGCCTGGTGGTGGCTGCTATTACTCCTGTTGGTTGGGTGGGTGGCGCATGAGGCCTGGTTTGCCGATCATCTGTTTTACGCCCCCAGCGATGACTACAGCTACAACTTCTCCGGCGCAGTGCCCACGTTTACGGGGCGCATCGAAGCAGGGTGCCTGCTGCTGGACGCTGATAGTGGTGCGGCCGATACCCTGTTTTTGCAGGTGCAGCTCAAGGCCAATTGGCTAGGGCGCTGGTTGGACCCCTATGTGCTGATTGGCGCGGATCGGCAGGACTTTGAGCGGGGCGTCAACGGTCGTCGTTATCTGAATCTCTCCGGTCAGCACGAACTCTTGGCGAGCGGCGCGCTGCCGATTCGCGGCCGCTTCTGCTGCAATGAGCCGGCCGTCACCCAGTATGCCCTGAGCAACCCGGATTACGCCGAACAACGCTTAATGGTTATT
>JAWWDH010000532.1:0-2375 GCA_033720015.1 Pseudomonas sp. | reverse complement strand
TCTTCCAGCCGGTGCTGCCGGTTGCCCTGTCGCTGACCCTGATCCTCACCGGCTATATCTGCCTGATGGTCGGCTTCGAGCAGCTGAGCAACAACACCGAGCGCGGCGTCGCCGGCACCATGGGTGTGGTACTGGCCGTCTACGGTGCGGGCTGGGGCCTGGCTGCCGGTGCGGCGCTGTACATCCTGATCGAGCGTACTCACCTGCTCAAGTTCACCACTAAAACCTCCGTCAAAGGCCAAGCCGAGGCCGATTGACCTTGCACGGCCCACGTCATCGCGGGCCGTTTTTTTATAACCGAGCGCCCGTGGCGGCGACCCTAGTGGTGGTCGCCACGCAGCGTTAACCATGGCCTGGCCATGGTTTTATTTCTGCAACAACCCAGGCGCCCTGACGCCTGAGCCGTTTAATCGCCGCGCCTTGCGCGGCATCTGTGCGAGAAACTGTCGATGCCCGAGTACAACGCCCCGCTGCGCGACCTGCGCTTTGTCCTCCATGAAGTGTTCGATGCTCCGAGCCTGTGGGCACGTCTGCCGGCCCTGGCCGAGACGGTCGATGCCGACACCGCCGATGCCATTCTGGAAGAAGCCGCCAAGGTGACCGGTGGCTTGATCGCCCCGCTCAACCGCAGTGGCGATGAAGAAGGCGCGCAGTGGCTGAATGGCGATGTGCGCACCCCGGCAGGCTTCAAGCAAGCCTATGCCACCTATATTGAAGGCGGCTGGGTCGGTTTGGCCGGCAACCCAGCCTACGGCGGCATGGGCATGCCCAAGATGCTCGCGGTGGCATTTGAAGAGATGCTCTACGCCGCCGGCTCCAGCTTCGCCCTGTATTCGGCGCTGAGCTCCGGGGCCTGCCTGGCCATCGATGCGCATGCCAGCGAGGAGCTAAAAAACACCTACCTGCCGCCGATGTACGAAGGCCGCTGGGCCGGCTCCATGTGCCTGACCGAAGCCCATGCCGGCACCGACCTTGGCATCATCCGCACCAAGGCCGAACCGCAAGCCGACGGCAGCTACCAGATCAGCGGCAGCAAGATCTTTATCACCGGCGGTGAGCAGGACCTGACCGAAAACATCATCCACCTGGTGCTGGCCAAGCTGCCCGACGCCCCCGCTGGCGCCCGCGGTATCTCGCTGTTTCTGGTGCCCAAGGTGCTGGTCAATGCCGACGGCAGCCTGGCGGCGCGCAACGCGGTGAGCTGCGGTTCGATCGAACACAAGATGGGCATCAAGGCCTCAGCCACCTGCGTGATGAACTTCGACGGCGCCACCGGTTACCTGATCGGCGAGCCAAACAAAGGCCTGGCAGCGATGTTCACCATGATGAACTACGAGCGCCTGTCCATCGGCATCCAGGGCATTGGTTGCGCCGAGGCGTCTTACCAGGCCGCCCGCGACTACGCTCGCGAACGCCTGCAAAGCCGCTCCGCCAGCGGCCCGGAAGCCCAGGACAAAGCCGCCGACCCGATCATCGTGCACGCCGATGTGCGGCGCATGCTGCTGACCATGAAGGCCCTCACCGAAGGCGGCCGCGCCTTTGCCTGCTATGTCGGCCAGCAACTCGACCTCAGTAAATTCAGTGACGACAGCGACGAGCGCCAGGCCGCCGAGGCCCTGGTCGCCCTGCTCACCCCGGTGGCCAAGGCGTTTTTCACCGACACCGGGTTGGACAGCTGCATCCATGGCCAGCAGGTTTTCGGCGGCCACGGCTACATCCGCGAATGGGGCCAGGAACAGCTGGTGCGCGACGTGCGCATCGCGCAGATCTACGAGGGCACCAACGGCATCCAGGCCCTCGACCTGCTCGGGCGCAAAGTCATCGCCAATGGCGGCGTGGCACTGCGCCAGTTCACCGCGGAGATCCGCCGCTTCGCCGAGCAGCCCGACACGCCGTATGCCGCGGTTCTGCTGGATGCCGTCGAGCGCCTGGAGCGCACCAGCAGCTGGCTGCAGGAGCGCGCCGCCGGCAACCCGCACGAAACCGGCGCGGCCTCGGTGGAATACCTGCACCTGTTCGGCTACACCGCCTACGCCTGGATGTGGGCGCGCATGGCCGCCGTGGCCCAGGCCAAGTGCAGCGAAGATGAGGCGTTTTACAGCGCCAAGCTGGCCACTGCCGAGTTCTTCTTCGCCCGCCTGCTGCCGCGCACCCTGAGCCTGGAAGCGAGCATTCGCGCCGGCAGCGCGTCGCTGTATGGGCTGGGCGCCGAACAGTTCTGACCGGCCGCAGCAACAATTGAGCGTTTGCGCGATGGGCTGGCAACCAGCCATCGCGCTTTTTTATTCAAGCCCTGCGCACCCATAGCAGACACCCGGACGAGAAGACCATGCGTACCCTGACCAGCCTCACCGGCAACAGCCAGAAACTCGACG
>JAWWDH010000531.1:0-2375 GCA_033720015.1 Pseudomonas sp. | reverse complement strand
GCCGATGGTAGTGTGGGGTCTCCCCATGTGAGAGTAGGTCATCGTCAAGCACCTATACCAAAACCCCCGATCAGGAAACTGGTCGGGGGTTTTACTTTTGCGCACCATAAATCTACTGCAACGATGAGCCTTTGATAGGCAACTAAACAGTGCGTCGTTATCATGCTTGCCTTATTGCGTGGCGGGGTTCTAATGCTTGCATTGTTAAGGCTTCTTCAAGACGGGCGCTTTCACTCTGGCGAGGAGCTCGGAGCGGCTTTGGGTGTCAGTCGTTCGGCGGTATGGAAGCAGCTTCAGGTTCTTCAGGCCGAGTTGTCATTGCCACTGCACAAGGTGCGAGGTCGCGGCTATAGGCTGGCAGCTCCTTTGCAGTTGCTGGATGCTGATTGGTTGAGTGCTCAGGCTGAGTCGCCGCAGTGGCAAGCTTGTGTCATGCCAAGTGTGGACTCGACCAATGCTGAAGCGCTGAGGATTTTGGCTGCTGCGCCAGCGCCGACGCTGCCGTTCTATGTGCTGGCAGAGCGGCAAACAAGTGGTCGGGGGCGGCGCGGGCGCAATTGGGTCAGCCCTTTCGGTGAGAATTTGTATTACAGCCTGGTCGTGCGTGTCGAAGGTGGTATGCGTCAGCTTGAAGGCATGAGTCTGGCTGTAGGCTTAGCGCTACTCCAAGTCATTCGAGGTGTTGGCGTGCTCGAGGCTGGGCTGAAGTGGCCCAATGATGTGCTGGTTGGAGAGCGTAAGCTGGCGGGAATCTTATTGGAACTGTCGGGTGATCCTGCGGATGTTTGTCATGTGGTCATTGGGATTGGCTTAAATGTAAATATGCTGTCGACTGGCTTGACGAGTATTGATCAGCCGTGGACCTCGATGTGCGCAGAGCTGGGGCATCCATTAAACCGAAATGAGCTGGTTAGTGACTTGAGTAAGCAGTTATCGCGCTACCTGGAGATACAGTTGCGTGCTGGCTTTAGCGCTCTGCGAGACGAATGGCAGGCTAGTCATCTCTGGCAGGGGCGAGCGGTGTCGATAACAGCAGGTGGTGAGCTTGTTGAGGGTAAGGTTTTAGGGGTGGATCATTCTGGTGCCATTCGATTACGCGTTGATGGGATTGAGCGAAGCTTTAGTGGTGGTGAGATTAGCTTGAGGCTGCGTGATGATTCTTGAGCTCGACTGCGGTAATACCCTAATAAAGTGGCGCCTGCTTAGTGACAGCAGTGCTGCATCCAGTGCGGGCGGTGTAGTTGAGTCTGATCTGGCGCTTATAGATGTTGTGCGCGAGCAGGGTGTGTATTTGCGTGTCTGCCGCTTAGTCAGTGTGCGCAGCGATGAAGAGACTGCCCAGTTAGTCTCGCTGCTTGAGCATGCCTTTGCTGTTGAGTGCTGCTGTGCTCAATCCACAATATCTTTAGCGGGAGTGCGTAACGGTTATGAGCAACCTGAGCGCCTCGGTCTTGATCGTTGGCTTGCGGTGGTCGGTGGTTATCACTTATCGCGCAAGGCTTGTCTGGTTATCGATCTAGGTACCGCCGTCACCTCTGATTTTGTCCGGGCGGATGGCGAGCATCTCGGCGGCTATATCTGCCCTGGTGTGGCCTTGATGCGTACGGAGTTGCGCACCCACACACGGCGAACGCGCTACGACACAAATGAGGCTGGTAGGGCGCTTGAGGCGTTGCTGCCTGGGCGTGCAACGGCGCAGGCTGTGGAGCGTGGCTGCTTATTAATGTTGCGCGGCTTTGTAGCTGGCCAGGCAAGCATGGCAGCTGAGCTCTTTGGGCGGGATTTTCATGTGTTCCTCACAGGGGGGGATGCTGCCTTGGTGAAGGATGTAATTCCAGGTGCGCGAGTTGTGCCTGATTTGGTATTTATCGGCTTGGCGATCGCTTGCCCCATCGATTGAGGTCTGCATGCGCTGGATGTTCTTGTGGTTAATTGTGCTGAATTTGTTCTATTACGTTTGGCACCAGCAGCAGGCACCGTTGCGTGTTACAGAAATTGCGCCACTTAATATGGCCCAAGGCAGTAAGCGCGATATCCGCCTGTTGAGTGAGTCGAGTGCGCCAGCGCGGAGAGAGAGCGCGGCGGTCCAGCCTGTTGAGGCGGTGTGCTTGTTTCTCGGCAGTTTTGAGTTGATGGCGGATGCCTCGGCGGTCGAGCAGCGATTACTTAGTCTGGATATTCAATCGCGGGTGCAGAGTATGGATGCGGCGGCCGGGGTCGATTATTGGGTCTACCTGCCCCCTTTGGCCTCGCGGCAAGCTTCGCTGCGTCAGTTGCGTGAGTTGCAGGCGCGGAAAATAGACAGCTACATTATTACTCAGGGCGACTTAGCCAACGGTATTTCCCTGGGTATCTTTCCGCGCAGTGATTCAGCG
>JAWWDH010000530.1:0-2380 GCA_033720015.1 Pseudomonas sp. | reverse complement strand
GATCCTGCGCGCGCGCCTGCGAAGGCGTGACTGCTTGCCGCCGTCCTTGAACTGTCCGGCGTTGGCAGCCCTGCGGCTGGCAGGAATGGTGACGACAGGCTGTTCGAACTCCATGCGGTCGAGCAGGTCCCGGAAAGACATTTTCAAGGCATACATTGACATATCTGTTCCTCCATTCGTTAATTTCATTTCAATTAAAATTTGTTACACTCACATGCCGGGGGCAAAACCTCGATCATGTTTGCAATCACGCCGTAACCGCTCTATTTAGTGCGTTTTTGCGTTGACAATACTACCCGTCAACAGGCATGATGACCAACGGTATTATTTAGCTGACTATTAAGTTTTTCTTAAAACAAAATGCCCACACTGCCCCTGAACGCACTGCGCGCCTTCGAAGCCGTGGCCAGCCGGCTCAGCTTCACGCGCGGGGCCGAGGCCCTGAACGTGAGCCCGGCCGCGGTCAGCTCGCAGATCCGCGCGCTGGAAGACCGCCTTAACCAGCCACTATTCCACCGCCATGGCCGCCACGTGACCTTGACCGAGGCTGGCAACAAGCTGCTGCCGGGCGTCCAGCGCGGCCTCGCGGAGCTGCGCAAGGCCGTCGAGCTCGTCAACCAGGAGCGCTCCGAAGGCGTGTTGAACATCAGCATGATGCCCTCCTTCCTGCAGAAGTGGCTGATGCCGCGCCTGGTGGATTTTTACGGCGCCCAACCGCACATCGACCTGCGCATCCACGTCGACAACGCGCACGTGGACTTCGACCAGGGCGACATGCACGCCGCGGTGCGTTTCGGCCGCGGCAACTGGCCGGGGCTCGAGATCATCAAGCTCTCCGACGACTGGATACTGCCGGTGGCCAGCCAGCAGCTGCTCGACAGGATCGGCCCCATCGAGACGGTGGAGGACCTGCAGCAACACGACCTGATCTTTTTGAACAGCGTCATGTGGGAACCGTGGTTCCGCGAGATGGGCAAGAGCGCCCGCGACCCGCGCTGGTCCCAGCTGGACGACTCCATCAGCATCCTGATGGCCGCCGAGCAGGGCGAGGGCATCGCACTGAGCCGCTGGTCGCTGGTGGCGCGCGACATAGAGGCCGGGCGGCTGGTACGACCGGTCAGCGACGTGGTCAAGACAAACTGGTCCATTTACTTCGTGGCGCCGCCGCACTACTTCGACTTACCGAAGGTCGCAACATTTCGCAAGTGGCTGCAAGAACAGTTCAGCGCCTTTAAACTACCCGGCTAAGCGACTGCGACGGATTGCCACGCCCCCTGCCGGGTGAGTGCCTTCAAAGCAGAATAGCTAAAAAAAGGCCACCCGCAGGTGGCCTAATCAGGGAGATCTGACCGTCTGCTGCCCACCGGGTCAGCCAGGCTCAAGACAGCAAACCGGTCAGATGAGGGTTGGGGCTGCCTGGCTGAAATCAGTTGGGGAGAATTACGCTGTCCACCACGTGGATTACGCCGTTGCTGGCTCCGATGTCCGTCGCCACTACGCGAGAGTCGTTGACGAATACCGTCTCGCCATCGATGCGGATGGCCAGGTCTGCGCCGTTCGCGGTCGGAGCGGAATCCATGGTGATAACCTTGGCCGCTTTAACCTTCCCGGGTACCACGTGGTAGGTCAGGATAGAGACCAGCTTGTCCTTGTTTTCCGGCTTTAAAAGCATTTCTACCGTGCCTTCCGGCAGTTTCGAAAATGCCTCGTCCGTGGGAGCGAACACGGTGAACGGCCCGTCGCTCTTCAACGTGCCCACCAGGTCGCCAGCTTCCAGCGCTGCTGCCAGGGTGTTGAACGTCCCGGCGGCGACGGCGGTGTCGACGATGTCCATTTGCTTTTTGCCGTAGTTGCCGGCCTGGACCTCAGTGGCGATCAGCACCAGTGCTGCCAAGAGCGCGGTAAAACTCGATACACTCAACTTACGCTTGCGAATCATAAACATGTCGGCTGTCCTCGTAACTTCGTCAGTTGTCCTGTTAACCTTGAGACTATAATGTATATGAATTGTATCGTTATGTCAACCCCACGATAGCCTTTTTATTATTTATGTATACATTTTGTATCGAATATATAGCAAACGATTAAAATCCGCCGCTTGTGTGGCACCGTGAGGGAATAAGGAGCCAGTTGGAAGGCCTGGGTGAGCGATTTCCCGCTGAGCCCAGGGAGGTCCAGGCGAGTTTTCCGCGAAATATTGGCTAACTACTCAGCGCTGCCAGCGCGCAGGCTGTCGATCAACCTGGAAACATGTTGCGGCGAAGACGTTCTGCGTGCGAACAGGACGTAAACCGCGGGTACGATAAACAGGGTCAGGATGGCAGAGATGGTCACGCCGTAAACGACAACGATACCGATGGGCTGGCGCGACTCCGCGCCG
>JAWWDH010000529.1:0-2384 GCA_033720015.1 Pseudomonas sp. | reverse complement strand
GAAGATTGCTCGGCGCTACGTCAATCGTGGCCTGTCCCTGCTTGATCTGATTGAAGAGGGCAATCTCGGTCTGATTCGTGCGGTGGAGAAATTCGACCCCGAGCGCGGCTTCCGTTTTTCGACCTATGCCACCTGGTGGATCCGCCAGACCATCGAACGGGCGATCATGAATCAGACCCGTACCATTCGCTTACCCATTCATGTGGTGAAAGAGCTCAACGTTTACCTGCGCGCCGCCCGTGAATTGACCCAGAAGCTCGATCACGAGCCGTCTGCAGAAGAAATTGCCAACCTGCTGGAAAAACCAGTGGGCGAAGTCAAACGCATGCTTGGTTTGAATGAGCGTGTTTCCTCGGTGGATGTCTCACTGGGTCAGGACTCGGACAAAACCCTGCTTGATACGCTAACTGACGATCGCCCGACAGATCCTTGCGAGTTATTGCAGGATGAAGACCTGTCGCAAAGTATCGATCAATGGTTGTCGGACCTGACCGATAAGCAGCGCGAGGTGGTGATTCGCCGCTTCGGTTTACGTGGCCATGAAAGCTGCACGCTGGAGGAGGTGGGTCGGGAGATCGGCTTGACCCGTGAGCGGGTTCGGCAGATTCAGGTCGAAGCTCTCAAGCGCTTGCGCGAAATCCTGGAAAAGAATGGCCTGTCGAGCGACTCATTGTTCCAGTGAGTCTGATGCCTAACTGAAAACCCGGCTTCTGCCGGGTTTTTTGTGGCCCGCCATTTGGGGGCTCATTCAGTGGGTGCTGTTTTTTGCGCAACATCGCCTGGCGTTCTGGCTGTTTATGCGAGAGGTGATGTAAGCCATCGCTTACAAGCTGCGTAAGTGTTTGGTGTGTATGTCGGTTGGATAAGTGCCAATCAATAGTGCAAGTTGCTGATTTGTATCAGTTATTTTTATTTGCCGATGGCTTTAAGTGGCACGCACAGCAAAACGCTGCGCTTGTTCGCAAAGCAAAGATCACTAGTATTACACCTGTGCTGACGGACAAGCACAGGTTGTCAGGATGACAATCAGGACATCGCAAGACGCGATTCATCAGGACGATGAGCTGGGAAATACAGGGACTAGGGACAAAAGAGTGGGCGGTTTATACCGCCCCTTTTTTTTTGCCTGCAGAAAAGTAAAAACCCGCGCAAGGCGGGTTTTTGTACAGCCGGTGAGCCGGGTACTAGCGCTCTAGGTATTGCAGCTTGTCCTTAACGCCATCCCACTCTTCAGCGTCCGGCAAGGATTCTTTCTTCTCGGTGATGTTTGGCCAAACCTCGGCCAGATCGGCGTTCAGCTCGATGTATTCCTGCTGGTCTTCCGGCACTTCATCTTCTGAGAAAATGGCTTCTGCAGGGCACTCAGGCTCGCAGAGTGCGCAGTCGATGCACTCGTCCGGGTGAATCACCAGGAAGTTCGGACCTTCGTAGAAACAGTCCACCGGGCAGACTTCTACGCAGTCGGTGTATTTGCATTTGATGCAGTTGTCGGTAACGACGAAGGTCATTTCTGATTCTCTCCTCGGGCGCCAGCCTGCCCCGTTCTATGCGGGCTTTAGCAGGCTAGGGGTAATGGCCACGGCTCAGGCTTTAAGTCGGGCATTGATAAAAATGCGCGCGATTCTAACAGTTCACGCGCAATAGCGTTAGAAGCGTGTCTTCCATGTATATAACAGTTCCAGCGCTTTTCGCGGAGTCAGATCATCTGGATTGATTTTCTGTAATTCCTCGAGCATGGGGTGCGGCAGGCTGGCGAACATGTCGCTCTGCATGGGCGCGCTGCTCTGGCCAAGTTGTGTGGGCGGCAGATCATGCGGCAGGCTGGTGGTTTCCAGGCGCGCCAAATGTTCGCGAGCACGCAGTATGACTTCATTCGGCACACCTGCCAGTTGGGCTACGGCGAGGCCATAGCTTTGGCTGGCGGGGCCAGGCAGTACATGGTGGAGGAAGACGATGCGTTCGTTATGTTCGGTGGCGTTGAGGTGCACGTTGGCCACGATCGGCTGGCTTTCCGGCAGCACCGTCAGCTCGAAGTAGTGGGTGGCGAACAGGGTATAGGCGCGCAGTTTGGCCAGTTGTTCGGCGGCGGCCCAGGCCAGCGATAAACCGTCGAAGGTGCTGGTGCCGCGGCCGACTTCGTCCATCAGCACCAGGCTGCGCTCTGTAGCGTTATGCAGGATGTTGGCGGTCTCGCTCATCTCCACCATAAAGGTCGAGCGGCCACCGGCCAGGTCATCGCTGGAGCCGATACGGGTAAAGATACGGTCGACCAGTGACAGTTCGCAGCTTTTGGCTGGGACGAAGCTGCCGATATGGGCGAGGAGCACGATCAGTGCGGTCTGGCGCATATAGGTGGATTTACCACCCATGTTCGGCCCGGTGAT
>JAWWDH010000528.1:0-2394 GCA_033720015.1 Pseudomonas sp. | reverse complement strand
CGATCTACTGGTTGCTGAACATGTCGTTCAAGAGCAACACGGAGATACTCGGTGGCCTGACGCTGTGGCCGCACGGCTTCACCCTGGACAACTACAAGGTGATTTTCACTGACCCGAGCTGGTATGAGGGCTATCTCAATTCGCTGTATTACGTGTGCCTGAACACCGTGATTTCGTTGACGGTGGCATTGCCGGCGGCCTATGCGTTCTCGCGCTATCGTTTTCTCGGTGATAAGCACCTGTTCTTCTGGTTGTTGACCAACCGCATGGCGCCTCCGGCAGTGTTTCTGCTGCCGTTCTTCCAGCTGTATTCCTCGATTGGTTTGTTTGATACGCATATTGCCGTGGCATTGGCGCATTGCTTGTTCAACGTGCCGTTGGCGGTGTGGATTCTCGAAGGCTTTATGTCCGGGGTACCCAAGGAAATCGACGAAACGGCCTATATCGACGGCTACAGTTTCCCAAAGTTTTTCGCGAAGATTTTTATCCCTCTGATTGGCTCAGGCATCGGTGTCACCGCGTTCTTTTGCTTCATGTTCTCGTGGGTTGAGCTGCTGTTGGCGCGCACCCTGACCTCGGTAGATGCCAAGCCCATTGCCGCCGTGATGACCCGCACCGTGTCTGCATCGGGGATCGACTGGGGGGTGCTGGCAGCGGCGGGGGTACTGACCATTCTGCCAGGCATGCTGGTGATCTGGTTTGTGCGTAATCATGTGGCCAAGGGCTTTGCCCTCGGTCGGGTATAGGAGCAACGACTATGGATTGGATGGCCTGGACCTTACCCACAGCTTTGTTCTTCGGCTTTATCGGCACGCTGTTGGTTGGCATGACGATCTGGGAGCTGCGCTCGCCGTGTATCGAGCGCAAGGGCTTGTTGCCGATCAGCACCACCCGTGGTGATCGGCTGTTTATCGGTCTGCTTGGAAGTGCCTACCTACATCTGCTGGTGGTAGGTGTGACCGATTGGAGTGTCTGGATAGCCTCGGTGCTGTCCCTGTTCTGGTTAATTGCAGTGATGCGTTGGGGTTAAGCAGCCTGCCTCGTGGGCGCCTGTTGCTTGGGCGTGTTCGTTAGCGGCTTGCCCCGTTCAAAACCCTGAGATGGAGGTCTCTATGTTCGACAATAACAACAAAACTCGACATAGCATGGCGCTGGCTGCCTTGCTGACGTTGTCCGGCTTGAGCGGCGCAGCTTGGGCCGATGCGTATGAAGAAGCAGCGAAGAAGTGGATCGGCGAGGAGTTCAACCCATCCACCTTGACGCCTGAGCAGCAGCTGGCTGAGTTGCAGTGGTTTATTAAAGCCGCCGAACCGTTCCGTGGCATGAGCATCAGTGTGGCCTCGGAAACCATTGCCACCCATGAGTATGAATCCAAGGTATTGGCCAAGGCCTTTAGCGAAATCACCGGGATCAACCTCAAGCATGACCTGATGCAGGAGGGCGATGTCGTCGAAAAACTGCAAACGCAAATGCAGTCAGATAAGAACATTTACGATGGCTATATCAACGACTCGGACCTGATTGGTACGCACTTTCGCTACGGCAAGGCGGTGGCGATCAGCGACATGATGGAAGGCGAAGGCAAGGCGGTAACATCGCCGACGCTGGATCTAGAAGACTTTATCGGTCTTTCGTTTACCACGGGTCCCGACGGCAAGCTGTACCAGCTGCCTGACCAGCAGTTCGCCAACCTTTACTGGTTCCGCGCCGACTGGTTCGAGCGCCCAGAATTAAAGGCCAAGTTCAAGGAAATCTACGGCTACGAGCTGGGCGTGCCGGTCAACTGGTCCGCCTATGAAGACATTGCAGAGTTCTTCTCCGAGAAGGTCAAGGAAATCGATGGCCAGCGCATTTATGGCCACATGGATTACGGCAAGAAGGATCCTTCGCTGGGCTGGCGCTTCACCGACGCCTGGTTCTCCATGGCCGGCGGTGGCGACAAGGGCCTGCCTAACGGTTTGCCGGTAGATGAGTGGGGCATTCGTGTCGATGGCTGCCGGCCTGTGGGTTCCAGTGTTGCTCGCGGCGGTGATACCAACGGCCCGGCGGCGGTGTATGCGACTACCAAATACGTCGACTGGATGCGCAAGTACGCGCCGCCAGAAGCGCAGGGCATGACCTTCTCCGAGTCCGGTCCGGTGCCAGCGCAGGGCAGCATCGCCCAGCAGATCTTCTGGTACACCGCTTTTACCGCGGACATGACCAAACCAGGTTTGCCGGTAGTTAATGAAGACGGCACACCGAAGTGGCGCATGGCGCCTTCACCACTGTAAGTTTGCGCAATCTGCCAACGCAAGGTATCACCGGCTGCTTCAGAGATAATCTTCTCACCGGGTTCAAAAGCAATATCGGTAATGTGCATCGGCGCAGCATAAATGGTATAAAGCTGCCCGG
>JAWWDH010000527.1:0-2399 GCA_033720015.1 Pseudomonas sp. | reverse complement strand
CGTCCGGATTGTCGTAGCGCTTCTGAATCTCGAATGCCACTTCGTTGGCGCCGCCATGCTTCGGCCCGCGCAACGCACCAATACCGCCGGCGATGCAGGAGTACATGTCCGAACCGGTGCCGGCGATGACCCGCGAGGTGAAGGTGGAGGCGTTGAATTCGTGCTCGGCGTACAAGTTGAGCGAGGTGTGCATGGCACGCACCCACGACTCGCGCGGCTTTTCGCCGTGCAGCAGATGCAGGAAGTGACCGCCGATGGAGTCATCGTCGGTTTGCACCTCAATGCGCTTGCCGTTGTGGCTGAAGTGGTACCAGTACAGCAGTGCGCTGCCCAGCGAAGCCATCAGCTTGTCGGCGATATCACGGGCGCCCGGATGGTTGTGATCGTCTTTCTCTGGCGACACACAGCCCAACACGGATACGGCGGTACGCATCACGTCCATCGGATGCGCCGACGGCGGCAATTGTTCAAGGGAAACCTTGAGGCTCGCCGGCAGGCCACGCAAAGCCTTGAGTTTGGCTTTGTAGCCCGCCAGCTCGGCAACGTTAGGCAGCTTGCCGTGCACCAGCAGGTGAGCAATTTCCTCGAACTCACAGCGGTTGGCGAAATCCAGCACGTCATAACCACGGTAGTGCAGGTCGTTACCAGTACGGCCGACGGTACACAGCGCAGTGTTGCCGGCGGCAGTGCCGCTCAGGGCCACGGATTTTTTCGGCTTGAAGCCTGGTGTGGTGGTTTCTGGGGTCGCACTCATGACTAATCTCTCCTCATCCGATCCGGTCGGGCTGTTCTTGTCATGCGCAGGCGGCTAAGGCCTGCGCTCCGGTTATTTTTTGGCGGCAAACAGCGCGTCGAGGCTTTGCTCGAAGGCGTGGTAGTTGATGCGCTCGTACAGTTCCATGCGGGTTTGCATGGTGTCGACCACATTCTTCTGCGTACCGTCGCGGCGCACAGCCATGTAGACGTTTTCGGCCGCCTTGTTCATCGCCCGGAAGGCCGACAGCGGGTACAGCACCAGGCCGACATCCACCGAGGCCAGCTCTTCGGTGGTGTACAGCGGCGTCGCGCCGAACTCGGTGATGTTGGCCAGAATCGGGGCGTTGACTCGGTCGGCGAAGGTTTTGTACATCGCCAACTCGGTGATCGCTTCCGGGAAGATCATGTCAGCTCCGGCCTCGACACACGCCGCAGCGCGGTCCAGGGCCGAGTTCAAGCCTTCAACCGCCAGCGCATCGGTGCGCGCCATGATCACGAAGCTGTCGTCGGTGCGGGCATCGACGGCGGCCTTGATGCGGTCGACCATTTCCTGCTGGGAGACGATCTCTTTATTTGGACGATGGCCGCAGCGCTTGGCGCCCACCTGATCTTCGATATGAATCGCCGCCGCGCCGAACTTGATCATCGACTTGACCGTGCGCGCCACGTTGAACGCCGAACTGCCGAAACCCGTGTCGACATCCACCAGCAGCGGCAGATCGCAAACATCAGTGATGCGACGCACGTCGGTGAGCACGTCATCCAGGCCGGTGATCCCCAGGTCGGGCAGGCCGAGCGAACCCGCCGCCACGCCGCCACCGGACAGATAAATCGCCTTGAAACCGGCACGCTTGGCCAGCAGGGCATGGTTGGCGTTGATTGCGCCAATGACTTGCAGCGGGTGCTCTTCGGCAACCGCATCGCGGAAACGCTGACCGGGACTTTTCATGCTCATGACTCACCTCGGGTTTTGGCTGTTTTGGTGGGTGCGCCCTGGTCTTTGCTGAGGGCAAAGTGGCGCTCGATATTACGTTTGGAGGCGCCGATATGCCGGCGCATCAATAACTCGGCCAGCTCGCCGTCACGTTCTGCGATGGCATCAAGAATGCGATGGTGCTCAGCAAACGCCTGACGCGGCCGATTTGGCGTCGCCGAGAACTGCAGGCGATACATGCGCACCAACTGGTACAACTCACCGCAGAGCATCTGGGTCAGGGTCTTGTTGCCGCTGCCCTGGATGATCCGGTAGTGAAAGTCAAAATCGCCTTCTTGCTGGTAATAACCGACACCGGCTTTGAACGCCGCGTCCTGTTCATGCAGGTCGAGCACCCGGCGCAGCTCGTCAATTTCTGCCAAGGTCATGCGCTCGGCCGCCAGGCGACAGGCCATGCCCTCCAGCGACTCACGAATTTCATACAGCTCGATCAGCTCGGCATGACTGAGCGACACCACGCGGGCGCCGACGTGAGGCACGCGCACCAATAGGCGCTGACCTTCCAGGCGGTGAATCGCCTCACGCAACGGCCCACGGCTAATGCCATAGGTGCGCGCCAGCTCCGGCTCGGAGATTTTGCTGCCGGGGGCAATCTCACCTTTGACGATAGCCGCCTGAATACGCCGAAACACCTGCTCGGAGAGGGTTT
>JAWWDH010000526.1:0-2410 GCA_033720015.1 Pseudomonas sp. | reverse complement strand
TCAGGACCTCGCACTCGGTGATCGCTGTCACGATGCTGCCGGCCGAGATATCACCAATGTCATTGCTGATCATCTCGCCTTCGCAGATGATCCGGAGCTGAGAGAGGCCGCCGTCGTCGTTTGGTCTGTACAGCCGGGCGCGCGATGTCAGCATTGTGACCCTGACCCAGGGTGAAATTGAGGCCGAACCCTATCAGGCGCTGGGCCTGGATCAGGCCGCCGCTGCCCGGCTTAAAGGCCGCTTGCGCAGCTGGGATAGCCTGGCCGTTCCGCTTTGGGGTGGGGTGCCACAGAGCCAATGTGTGCAGCTGGGCTATTACTGCCTGCAGTTGCCGGCGATGCAGGCGCAGCCTGAGCTGGGCGTGGGTTCGCGTGAGTCGGGTGAGGACGATATCCGTAGTGTGCGTGCCGCCAACTCAATCCAGCTGCCAGGCGATGCCGATGGCGTGCCCAGCTGGCGCAACCTCGTGGCCGATTTGGTGGCGAGTCTGCAGCACTTCCAGCCTGAGGTGGTGGTCACGCCGCACCCGCAGCTCGACCCGCACAGCGATCATGTGGCCAGCACCGAGGCGCTGCTGGAGGCGATTGAGCTGAGTAGCTGGAAGCCGAAAACCCTGCTGCTGTACGCCAATCATCTGCACGATAACGACCGCTGGCCCATGGGCCCGGCGGGCTTCGGGATTGCCTTGCCACCCGCCATTGAGGCGCTGCCGGCAGATGGCTTGTGGAGCCCGGCTCTGGATGCTGCGCAGCAACTGGATAAAGCCATGGCCTTGGCCATGCAGCACGATTTACAAGGCGCATTGCCGCTCAAGCGGCGCATCCGCCGGCTGCTCCAGCGTTTGCTGGTGGGGCGTCGTTGGCCGGCAACCGGTGAGGATGAGTTCTTCCGCAAGGCGGTGCGCCGCCATGAATTATTCTGGGTGCGTACGCTCGGCGGCTAGCCGGAGTATTGGCCTGCAAATGTTATGATCTGCCGCGATTCGCATTAGCCGCTTCTGGAGTGTTTATGAAATTGTCCATGCCACGTTTCGACCAGGCCGCCGTTCTGGTGGTGGGCGATGTCATGCTCGATCGTTATTGGCATGGCGGCACTTCACGGATATCTCCGGAAGCGCCAGTGCCGGTGGTTAAGGTCGAGCAGATCGAAGATCGTCCGGGCGGCGCCGCCAACGTGGCGTTGAACATCGCCGCGCTCGGTGCACCGGCAGTCTTGATCGGAGTGACGGGGCAGGACGAGGCTGCGGATAGCCTGAGCAACAGCCTGCAGGCGGTGGGGGTGAAGACCCTGTTTCAGTGCATCAAGGATCAGCCAACCATCGTCAAGTTGCGGGTGATGAGCCGTCATCAGCAGTTGCTGCGCATGGACTTTGAAGAGCTGTTCCGTACCGATAGCGCCGCGCTGGCCGCCAGTGTTGAGGCGCAGCTGGAAGGCATTAAGGTGTTGATCCTTTCCGATTACGGCAAAGGCGCGCTGCAGAACCATCAGGCCCTAGTGCAGTTGGCGCGCAGCAAAGGCATTGCCGTGCTGGCCGACCCCAAGGGCAAGGATTTCTCCATCTATCGCGGCGCCAGCCTGATTACCCCGAACCTCAGCGAGTTCGAGGCCATCGTCGGCCCGTGCAGTGACGAAGCTGAATTGGTGGCCAAAGGCGCGGCGCTGATGGCCGAGCTGGAGCTGGGCGCGTTGTTGGTCACCCGTGGCGAGCATGGCATGACCCTGCTGCGCCCACAGCATCCGGCGCTGCATTTACCGGCCCGTGCCCGTGAAGTATTCGATGTCACCGGTGCTGGCGATACGGTGATTTCCACTTTGGCCGCCAGTCTGGCTGCGGGTGAGGAATTGCCGCATGCGGTGGCGCTGGCCAATCTTGCCGCCGGTATTGTCGTGGGTAAGCTGGGTACCGCAGCGATCAGTGCACCCGAGTTGCGCCGTGCGATCCAGCGTGAGGCCGGCTCCGAGCGTGGCGTGCTGAGCCTCGATCAACTGCTGTTGGCGATCGAAGACGCCCGCGCCCATGGCGAGAAGATCGTATTCACCAATGGCTGTTTCGACATTCTGCATGCCGGCCACGTGACCTACCTGGAGCAGGCGCGCGCGCAGGGCGATCGGCTGGTACTAGCGGTCAATGATGACGCCTCGGTCAGTCGCCTCAAGGGGCCAGGTCGACCGATCAATTCAGTGGACCGACGCATGGCTGTGCTTGCCGGCCTTGGGGCAGTGGACTGGGTGGTGAGCTTCAGTGAAGACACCCCGGAAAATCTGCTGCGCGCGGTGAAGCCGGATGTGCTGGTCAAGGGCGGCGATTACGGCATCGAAGGCGTGGTCGGTGGCGATATTGTCCGCGCCTATGGCGGTGAAGTGCGGGTGCTGGGGTTGGTGGAGAACAGCTCGACCACCGCGATAGTC
>JAWWDH010000525.1:0-2412 GCA_033720015.1 Pseudomonas sp. | reverse complement strand
CGTTTCAGGCCGTGCTTGAGCTGACGCAGCGGCGCTGGCAGATCGGCAAAGGGCGCGCCGTTGCGCAGCGCGCCGGGCTTGCGGTCGATCAGCGGGATGTAGTGCTGCCAGTCATAGCTGACCTGGTCGCGATCCAGTAAGCGCGCATGGCTGGTGAGCAGCGCGTCATCAGCCACCACCTCGATTCGGGTCGGATACAAACGGCTGCTGACCCACTTACCGGCGTACTCACAGGGCACCGAGTAGCGGTTGCGCCCGACGCTGACCAGGCAGGTACTGGAAACCCGCGCAGGACGCTCGACGTAACCGTCGAAGGCCGCGGGCATCGGCATCAGTTCGGAGCGCTCCAACTCCAGCACCTCGGCCATACTGAGCCCGCTGTATTGCGGGTGCGTCAGCTCGCTCCAAAGCGCGCGGCAGCGCTGGCCCAGCCAGGCATTGAGTTCCTCGAAGGAGTGAAACTGGCAGTCCTGGGCGTCCAGCCAGATGCGCCGCCGGCTGTCCTGCACGTTCTTTTCAACGATGCCCTTTTCCCAACCAGCGGCGACGTTGCAGAAGTCCGGATCGAACAGGTAATGCGCGCACATCACCGCGAACCGCGCATTCACCGTGCGGCCTTTGCCCTTGTTGACCTTGTCGACGGCTGTTTTCATGTTGTCGTAGATGCCCCGGCGCGGCACGCCGCCCAAGGCACTGAATGAGCGGGTATGGGCGTCGAACAGCATCTCGTGGCCCTGACTCGGATAAGCCACCAGCCAGAACGCACGGCTGGCGCACAGCTTCAGGTGCGCCACCTGCATGCGCCGGTAAATGCCGCCGATCAGCAGACCTTCTTCGCTCCAGTCGAACTGAAACGCCTCGCCCAAGGCAAAGCTCAGCGGCACAAAGGCCTGCAACGCCTTGCCCTGCTCACCACGCCAGGCACGGACAAACGCAGTGAGCTGGCTATAGCCACCGTCGTACCCCTGGGCTTTGATTTGCGCCAACAGCGCTTTGGCACTGCGCCGCTGTTGCTTGGGCCGCAGCGAATCGGCCTTCAGCGCCTGCTCCAGCGTGGCGTGAAAAGGGCTGAGTTTGTTGAAGACCGCGCGGCGCTGGTACACCGGCTGCTTGGCCTCCGGTTCCCTGACCCACTTACGGATGGTGTTGCGCGCCAACCCGGTACGCTTGGTTATTTCATGCAGCGACAGCTTGTCGCGGAAATACATCCGCCGAATTTTCCCCATCATTTCCATACTGATCACCCTGTGTTCTCCTGCTCAATAATTGAGCAGGAGCAGTTGAACACCTGGGTCAGTTTTCAGTCGGCAGAACAGCCTCTACTGGGTCAGTTTTCGGTCAGCGGCAACACTTAAGGAGCAAGCCCGCAAGAACGAGGAAGCAATGAATGCTGCACTGGAAGAAATGCAGAAGAGAGCTTTGGAGCAAGGTCGACGGAATTCAGAAGCTCCGAAACTGACCCCATATGAAGGCGATTGGGTCTATCAACGCACTACGAAGCATGACCCATTGACCATCATGGGTATCTGGCGTGAAAAACAAATCAGGGTTTGGTCATTCAAGTTCGAGAACATGGACGACCGCCTAGGGTATGAAACGCCAGGATTCGAAGTGACAGACGCAGGCTTAAAGGTCGGCACAGCCCCGAAAGCGAACCTGTACAGCATGAGTGCTGACAAAAAGGTACTGACCTGCATGGACTGCGATAAACCAGTGCGCTGGGTCAAAGCCGACCCTGAGAAGAACCTAAGTGATCGTCACTACGCCCGTAAGATGGCTGGGAACCCTTGACTCCTAGCTACATGCTAGGTGAGACAGGCTGAGAATGCCGAGGCTTGGTATTCTCAACCTATCGCTGTACTTGAGAGGTGCACGGCGTTATTCGGCAGCTTATCCCTTTCTTTTTTCCACCATGCTGGGACGACAACTCGGCTCGAGTCCTAAGGCAGATTTTATCGCACGAGCGGCCCTATCACGATCAGCACCCGCTGGACCTCTTGATAGATGACCGTCCTCCTCGACCTCCATTTCACCTCGAGGACACAGCAGCCCAACTCATCCTGATTGACCCGATAGCATCTGATCCGGTGATCAGGCGACAGACAGGGTGTGATCTTGAACCCAGAGACTGGTGAAGTCGAACCCCTACGCGACCTAGCTCAGCAGAAAATCGGTACTCCAGAGCTCTTATCGAACAGCGTCATCGAATGGTCGGGAATCTGCTGAAAAACTAATCGACCAAGCGTATCTCCTACTTGGGCAGAGGCTCATACGGTCATTCCATCAGATACGAGCGCGCACCCAGGAGAAAACTCAGCAGCTCATATACTGCAAAGAAGCCAATCAGAAAAATAGAGCAGCTCTATTCCATTCCCATGTCATCAAGTGATAAGTTATGAGCTGCTCATTTTT
>JAWWDH010000524.1:0-2425 GCA_033720015.1 Pseudomonas sp. | reverse complement strand
TATTTTTATTGTTGGCACGCCGGGGAACTGCGTCCGGCGTAACAGCAACTGTAAGGAGGCACTAGGTGCAGTGCCATCGCCCAGATGGGTGAGTGGCTCCCGTCTCTGGGTCTATATGAATCGCCCCGGATTTCTTAGACACTTTCCAGGCTCAGTAAATGTCGCTTCTCAAACTCTACCGGTGACAGCTGGTTGTTGAAACCGTGTCGGCGTTTTGGGTTGTAAAACATCTCGATGTAGTCGAACACATCAGCGCGTGCGTCTTGCCTGGTGCTATAGATTTTTCGCCTGATCCGTTCCCGCTTCAGCAGCTGGAAAAAGCTTTCCGCTACTGCGTTGTCATGGCAATTGCCGCGCCGACTCATGCTGCCAAGCAAGTTGTTGGCTTTCAGGAAGCTCTGCCAGTCGCCGCTGCTGAACTGGCTCCCCTGATCTGAGTGAATCATCACTTCCTGCTTTGGCTTACGCCGCCAAACTGCCATCAGCAACGCATCAATAGCCAGGTCGCTGGTCATCTGCGGTTTCATTGACCAACCGATTACCTGCCGCGAGAACAGATCGAGCACCACCGCCAGATACAACCAGCCCTCATAGGTGCGGATGTAGGTGATGTCCGTGACCCAGACCTTGTTGGGTTCGGTGACATTGAATCGGCGCTCCAGATGATTCGGTGAAGCCGCTGGAGGCTTACCACCATAGCGGCCCGGTCGGCGACGATACCCTGTCTGTGAGCGCAGCCCTTCCAAGCGCATCAGCCGAGCAACACGATGCTTGCCGCATGCTTCTCCAAGCTCACGCAGGTCGTCGTGGATTTTGCGGTAGCCGTAGACGCCACCGCTCTCTAGCCACGCGTGCTTGATCAGTCCAAGCAGGCGTTGATCATCCTTGGCTCGTGCCGACTTCGGTTCAGCCAGCCACGCGTAGTAACCACTGGCATGTACTTTCAGCGTCAGGCACAGGCGGCGAACCGAATACTCAGCGGATAGCTGGTTGATGAAGGCGTACTTCAGCCGCACTCCTTGGCAAAGTACGCGGCGGCCTTTTTTAGGATGTCTCGCTCTTCGGTCACGCGCTTGAGTTCGGCACGAAGGCGACGCAGTTCAGCTTGCTGATCGTCCTCTTGCGCGCGCTGCTCTTGGGGCTTTCTGTAGCGTTTAACCCAGGCATACAGGCTGTGGGTCGACATACCCAATCGAGCAGCTACCTCAGCCACTGGCAGACCCCGTTCGGTCACCTGTTTGACTGCTTCGATTTTGAATTCTTCGGGATAACGTGGGTTGCTCATGGCACCTCCTAGTGGGCCGTATTATGAGGCCAGGAGGTGTCTACGAAACTAGGGGCGATTCAATGCATGCATTACATGCATGCATTAAATGTATGGCGTTGGTCTGATGGGGAGTGGGTACCAAGCCGTATCACTTTGAATCAGGCGTGTCGAGGAAAGGTAAGTTCGAATGTGGTCCGACCGTCTTTGCTGGCGACGGCCACGTGGCCTTTGTGGAGGTTCATCACTGAACGGACAATAGCTAGCCCCAATCCTGCCCCACGAGGTTGTATGCCGTTAACGCGGTAAAAGCGGTCGAACAGGTGCGGGAGATGATCCGATTCGATAGTCGCGCCATGATTGGTGACAGCCAGCGAGACGATGTCTATGTCCTTCTCAAGTATCTTAATTTCGACCGTGCTGCCAGTATTCGAATGCCGCAACGCGTTGGATAGCAGGTTGGAAATGGCCCGTTGGACCATAAGCCGATTTCCTAGAACTATGGCATCGCCCGTTACCGTCGTTGCGACTCCGGCTTCTTCGGCGAGGACTTCGAGGTATTCACAGACGCGATTCGCCTCACTTCCCAGGGATAGTTGTTCGAGTTTCAGTGCTGGGCTGGCGTGGCTGGCCTGGGCGAGAAACAGCATGTCTGACACGATTCGATCCATACGTTCCAGTTCTTCAACGGATGATTCGAGTACTTCACGATACTGCTCTTTGCTTCGCTCACGTACCAAAGTCACTTGCGCCTTGCCTATTAGGTTGTTCAGCGGAGTTTTCAATTCATGGGCCACATCGTCCGAGAACTGTGACAGTTGCTGAACTCCGTCATCGAGTCGATGAAGCATTACGTTGAGGCTGTGCGCTAATGCCTGGAGTTCTTGTGGGAGCCGATCGCTGCGGATTCGGGGTGATAGGTCCTGTGTCGATACCTTAGTCGCCAAGACCCGGAACTTGCGCAGCGGTCGCAAACCATTTTGGGCGATTAGCCATCCAGCCAATCCGATCAATATCAGTAGCATCGGCACGATCACTAAGGCCGAGCGCAGGAATGCAGCCACCAGCCGTTGATCGGCACTGCGATCTTGCGAAAGCAAAAGCGTCATTGGAGCCAGTCCCGGGACCTGGATTTGCTTGCGCCCGGTTAGCATCTGCACG
>JAWWDH010000523.1:0-2426 GCA_033720015.1 Pseudomonas sp. | reverse complement strand
CGATGACCCCGAGTACGGCGAAGGCCAAGCGGTCAGCGACCTCGACTACGAGGCCTTTCTGGCCGAGGGCGACCCGCAGTTTGCCTGGCAGTGGCCGGCAGACGAATGGCAGGCGATCAGCCTCAACTACACCTCCGGCACCACCGGTAACCCCAAGGGCGTGGTCTACCACCACCGCGGCGCCTACCTGAACTCGCTGGGCAACCAGATGACCTGGGCCATGGGCAACCACCCGGTGTACCTCTGGACCCTGCCGATGTTCCACTGCAACGGCTGGTGCTACCCCTGGACCATCACCGCCCTGGCCGGCGTGCATGTGTTCCTGCGCCGCGTTGACCCGGCGAAGATTCTTACCCTGATTCGCAGCGAGCAGGTCACCCACATGTGCGGTGCGCCGATTGTGCTCAACGCGCTGGTGAATATGCCGGCCGAAGCCAAAGCTGCCATCGACCATCCGGTCAAGGCCATGGTGGCCGGCGCGGCGCCGCCCGCCAAGGTGATTGGCGCGGTCGAGGAAATGGGTATCCACGTCACCCACGTTTACGGCCTGACCGAGGTTTACGGCCCGGTCACTCTGTGCGCCTGGCATGCCGAATGGGACGCCTTGCCGCTGGACGAGCGCGCGGTACTCAAATCCCGCCAGGGCGTGCGCTACCCAACCCTCGAAGGGGTGATGGTGGCCGACCCGAAAACCCTCGAGCCAACCCCGCGCGATGGCGAAACCATTGGCGAAATCTTCATGCGCGGCAACACCGTGATGAAGGGCTACCTGAAAAACCCGAGCGCCACCGCCGAGGCCTTTGCCGGCGACTGGTTCCACACCGGCGACCTGGCGGTGTGTCACCCGAACGGCTACGTGGAAATCAGGGATCGTCTGAAAGACATCATCATCTCCGGCGGCGAGAACATCTCCACCATCGAGGTGGAAGGCGTGCTCTACCGTCACCCCGGCGTGCTCGAAGCCGCCGTGGTGGCCCGTCCGGATGAGAAATGGGGCGAGACGCCCTGCGCCTTTATCACCCTCAAGGCCGACCAACAGCAGGTCAGCGAGGCGAACATCATCAGCTTCTGCCGAGAACATCTGGCCGGTTTCAAAGTGCCAAAAACCGTGGTCTTCACCCAACTGCCGAAGACCAGCACCGGCAAGATCCAGAAGTTTGTCCTGCGCGACATGGCCAAAGCGCTCTGAGCCACTCCCAGTCGGGAGCTGACGCTCCCGATCGGTTTTATCCGTTTTCACAACAACAATCACAGGCACCTCGAGTGCCGACGGAGTCACTATGCAACTTTATAAGCGCAAAGACGGCGACGAGCAGCCGTTCTGGAAAGCCGGCCCCTTTAAGGTCCGCCTGCCCTTCGTGCACTACCGCTGGGAAACCGCAGAGATGCTACAAGCGCTGATCATGTTCGTGGTCAGCCTGGCGATGATCCCCCTGCTGGAAAAATACCTCGGCCTGCCCTACGACGTAGCTCTGGCCTATGTGGTGGTGTGCGGTGTTGGCTTTATGTTGCCGGCGCTGCTCGGCGTGCCCTTCGTACCGGGCTGGATTACCCCCGGCATTCCGGTGGTACTGCTGTTTCTCGGCAATTTCAAACCCGGTCCAGAGGCGATTCAGGCCCTGTTTGCCCTGCAATTTCTGGTCTTCGTGATTTTCCTGTTCCTCGGCGTCACACGCCTGGGCAGCACCCTGGTCAGGCTGATTCCCAACTCGATGAAAGGCGGGATCATCATCGGTGCCGGTATTGCCGCGCTGATGGGTGAAATATCCACCGGCGGGCGTCTGGCCAATACGCCGATTTCTCTGGTGCTGGGTAGCCTGATCTGTCTATACCTGATGTTCTCGGTGTCGTTCAAAGGCCTCACCGAGCGTGTGCCGCTGGCGCGCAAGATCGTCAACTACGGCATGGTGCCGGGCATGTTGATCGCGATTTTCATCGGCATTGCCGTGGGCGAGTACAAGATGCCCGACGTAAAATTCGGCATCACCGCACCGGCCTTTGCCGAGATGTGGAGCTACCTGCCGTTCAGCGTCGGCTTCCCCGGCCTGGATGTATTCCTGCTGGCCGTGCCTACGGCGGTGATTGCCTACGTGATCGCTTTCGGCGACATCATCGTCGGTCAGTCACTGATGCAGCGCGCCGATGAACTGCGCACCGACGAAGTGATCGAGAACAACATCGACCGCGTGCACCTGGTCACTGCTCTGCGCAACGCCCTGCATGCCTTCTTCGCGCCTTACCCAGGTCTGGCCGGGCCACTGTGGACCGCCGTCGCCGCGACCATGGCCGAGCGTTACAAGTACGGCCGCAAAGCCATGGACTCGATCTACAGCGGCGGCGGTACCTTCTGGATCACCGGTTTTATCGCCCTGTTTGCCCTGCCGCTGGTGAGCTTCTTCCAGCCGGTGCTGCCGGTTGCCCTGTCG
>JAWWDH010000522.1:0-2431 GCA_033720015.1 Pseudomonas sp. | reverse complement strand
GTCGACCTGCGGGTGGACTGGGCCGATGAAGACCCGATCGGTCGACTCGACCAGCTGTGGCAGGCCTACCGCCCGCAGATGCAGGACTACCTGACCCGCGCCCTCAACCCGACCGCCGCGCCCAGCTACGGTGTGCCGGGCAACGAGTAGGCAGTCGATCCGTAGGATGGGTTGAGCGCAGCGCTACCCGTCAGCCCTGTTGCCCCATCCATAAGGAGCCCCCCATGCCCACCAGCCGTGACCTGCTGGCCAAGTTGGTTGCTTTCAACACGGTTAGCAGCGAGTCCAATCTGGCCCTGATCGAGTTTATCCACGACTACCTCAACGATTTGGGGGTGGCGAGTGAACTGGATTACAACGTCGAACGGAGCAAGGCCAACTTGTTTGCCACAATCGGCCCGACCGAACGTGGCGGGGTGGTGTTGTCCGGCCACACTGATGTGGTGCCGGTGGCTGGGCAGGCCTGGACGGTCGAGCCGTTCCAGCTGACTGAGCATGACGGCAAGCTTTACGGTCGCGGCACGGCCGACATGAAAGGCTATATCGCCTGTGTGCTGGCGGCCGTGCCGGGCTTTCTCGCCCAGCCGCTGCGGGTGCCGGTGCACCTGGCCTTTTCCTATGACGAGGAGGTTGGTTGCCTGGGCGTGCGCTCGCTGTTGAGTGCGCTCGAGCGCCGGGAGAACAAGCCCATCGCCTGCATCATCGGTGAACCAACAGAGCTCAAGCCGGTGCTCGGCCACAAAGGCAAGCTGGCCATGCGCTGCCAGGTACAGGGCGCCGCCTGCCACTCGGCTTACGCGCCGCAAGGGGTCAATGCCATCGAGTACGCCGCGCGGCTTATTGGCAAGCTGGGTGAGATTGGCGAGCAATTAGCCCAGCCTGAGTTGCACGATCAACGCTTCGATCCGCCGTTCTCCACAGTGCAAACAGGGGTGATTCAGGGGGGGAGGGCGCTGAATATTGTCCCGGCCGAGTGCCAGTTTGATTTCGAAATCCGCGCGCTACCGGACTTCGATGCCCAGCAGGTGGTCGATCAGCTCGCCGGCTATGCCGAAAGCCAATTGTTGCCGTCGATGCGCCAGCGCAGCGACGCCAGCGCTATTGCCTTCCAGCCGTTGTCGGCCTACCCAGGCCTGGCTACTGACCCGCAAAGTGAAGTGGCCGAACTGTTGGCGCTGATCAGCGGCAGCCGTGAATTCGGCACCGTCGCCTTCGGCACTGAGGGCGGCCTGTTCAACCAGTCGGGCATCCCTACCGTAGTTTGCGGGCCGGGCAGTATGGAGCAAGGGCACAAGCCTGATGAGTTCGTCAGCCAGGCACAGTTGGACGGTTGTGATGCGATGCTCGTGCGATTAATGGAATGGTTGCAGCGCGGGTTTTGAATCACCTTTTGCCCACCATCCGCTGCACGGCCGGTTGGTGGGATTTTTTTAGGTTCACGCTTATTTTTTCCGGCTGTCAATGCTCCTGAGCAAGCGCACATTGGCCATGAGCGCACACAACTCTTTCCCACTGCTGATTAAAGATAGATTCAGCGCTCTCCCATCATTGAATGGAATCTCAGACATGCCGCTGCTGCGCAACGCAAGCCTGAAAAGTAAGCTGCTCATGGCATTTACACTGGTTAACCTGATTAGTATTGGCACCTTTATCAGTTATGCACAGTACGTAAAAAGCTTGGATATTCGTGAGCAAATGGATAATCGTCTGCGTGCTGCAGCCCATGCCTTACCTCGGCTGCTCGGCAACGACTACCTGGAACGAGCCAGGACAAGTGGCGGCCTGATGCCGGGCGAGTACATGAAAAGGGTCGGCGAGCTTGGTGAGTACGCCGCTGAAGTCGGGTTGAAATTTGCCTACACCTTGATGATCGACAGCGATGGCAAGGTGTTCTTTATCTCCGATGGGGCCAGCGCGGAGGATATTGCAGGCGGCAATTTTGCTAAGCACATGGAGTATTACCAAGATGCCAACCCTGCTGTAGGCACTGCGGCGCGTACAGGGCAATTACAGTTTGCTGAATACACTGACAGCTACGGCAGTTTTCGATCGATCTTCCTGCCGCTGACTACTGAGAGTGGTCAGCTTTACGTGGTCGCCGCAGACATTGCCCTTGATAGCCTCCAGCAAGCGATCGACGCCAGCCTGCATAGTTTGTTGCTTATCGGTCTGACAACACTGGCTATTGGTTTGGTGCTTTCCTGGCTGGCCGCACTGATTTTGGTGAGTACGGTGCGCCAGCTTACCGATCAGCTTAACCATATCTCCGACAGCCGAGATCTCACCTACCCGGTTAAGGTAATCAGCGGTGATGAGCTGGGGCGCATGGGACAGCGCCTTGCCGGGCTACTAAAAGATTTGTGGCAGACGCTGGCCAGTGCTTTGCAAATGGCCAACAGCAATCAGCAACTGGCAAACACCTTCCAACAGT
>JAWWDH010000521.1:0-2437 GCA_033720015.1 Pseudomonas sp. | reverse complement strand
CATGCTTGGCTCTAGCCTGTATCAGTCCCGCGCCAACAGGCGCGGGGCAAGTTCTTTTAAGGCGCGACGATAAACCTCGCGCTTGAAGGTGACCACCTGGCCCAACGGGTACCAGTAACTGACCCAGCGCCAGCCGTCGAATTCCGGCTTGCCGGTCAGGTCCATACGCACACGGTCCTCGGTGCCGGTCAAGCGCAGCAGAAACCACTTCTGTTTTTGCCCAATGCACAGCGGCTGGCTGTGCGTACGCACCAAACGCTGAGGCAGACGATAACGCAACCAGCCGCGGGTGCAGGCGAGAATTTTCACATCCTGCTGTTCTAGGCCGACTTCTTCGTTCAATTCGCGGTACAGCGCTTCTTCCGGCGACTCATGGTCATTAATCCCGCCTTGCGGGAACTGCCAGGCGTCCTGGTTTATCCGACGCGCCCACAGTACCTGGCCGTCATCATTGGTCAGAATGATGCCGACATTAGGGCGAAAACCATCAGAATCGATCACGGCGCACAACCTCGTAAACGCATGTTTCGGCATTGTTCCACAAAGGTCGCGGCAGCAGCAACGCGAGCAGCCCGCGCAATAGGAATGACCTACAAAAGCCGTTATCCTCAGCGCCCTCAGACTCTTGCGATCATAGGTGCCCCGTGCGTTTGGCTTTATTCGATCTCGACAATACCCTGCTCGGCGGCGACAGCGACCACGCCTGGGGCGAATACCTGTGTAACCGCGGCATTGTGGATGCCAGCGTCTATCAAGCCCGCAATGACGCTTTTTATGCCGATTACCTCGCCGGTCAGTTGGACGTGAAGGCTTATCAGGACTTCTGCCAAGAACTGCTCGGGCGTAGCGAAATTGCTCAACTGGGCGAGTGGCACCGCGAGTTTATGAGCGACTGCATCGAACCCATGATCCTCGCCAAGGGCGAAGCGCTGCTGGCCGAACACCACAAAGCAGGTGACCGGGTGGTGATCATCACCGCGACCAACCGCTTTATTACCGCCCCGATTGCCGCCCGCCTAGGCGTCGAGACCCTGCTGGCCACCGAGTGCGAAATGATCGATGGCCGCTACACCGGCCGCACCACTGACGTGCCGTGCTTTAAGGAAGGCAAGGTCATCCGCCTTAACCGCTGGCTCGCTGAAACCGGCCTGAGCCTGGCTGGCAGCAGCTTCTACAGCGACTCAATCAATGACCTGCCGCTGCTCGAACAGGTTGCCAGCCCCTGCGCCGTCGACCCCGACCCGACCCTGCGCGCCGAAGCTGAAAAGCGCGGCTGGCCGATCATCTCGCTGCGCTAAGCTGTCGGCAGCACACAACCTAGAAATGCTCGGCCAGGCATGAATGTCATACTGCCCAGCAATACACACCGACCATATGATCGAAGAAGGTACAGGCTCGTGCACATTCTTATCACCGGCGGCGCCGGTTTTATCGGCTCGGCGCTGATTCGTCATCTGCTGAACAACACCGAGCACCAGGTGCTCAATCTCGACAAGTTGACCTATGCCGGCAACCTTGAGTCGCTGGCCAGCGTTGCAGACCATCCCAGCTATCGTTTCCTACAAGCAGACATTGCCGATAGCGTGGCGGTGGGTAAGGCGCTGAGCGAGTTTCAGCCGGACGCAATCATGCACCTGGCGGCCGAATCCCATGTCGACCGCTCCATCGACGGCCCCTCGGCCTTTATCCAGACCAATATCGTCGGCACCTACGCACTGCTTGAGGCCACGCGCAGTTACTGGTCGCAGCTGGATCCTGCGCGCAAGGCGGCATTTCGCTTTCACCATATTTCTACCGATGAGGTGTACGGCGACCTGCATGGCGTAGACGAACTGTTTACCGAAACCACCCCCTACGCACCCAGCTCGCCCTATTCGGCAAGCAAGGCGGCCTCTGACCACTTAGTGCGCGCCTGGCAACGCACCTATGGCCTGCCTGTGCTGATCACCAACTGCTCGAATAATTACGGTCCCTATCACTTCCCGGAAAAGCTGATTCCGCTGGTCATCCTCAATGCACTGGATGGCAAGCCACTGCCGGTGTACGGCAACGGTCAGCAGGTGCGAGATTGGCTGTATGTGGAAGACCATGCCCGCGCACTGTTTAAAGTCGTCAGCGCAGGCCAGGTTGGCGAAACCTACAATATCGGCGGACACAACGAGCAGACGAACCTGCACGTGGTGGAAAGCATCTGCGCGCTGCTGGATGAGTTAAGCCCACGCCAGAGTGGCTCGTATAAAGAGCAGATCAGCTTCGTCACCGACCGACCCGGCCATGACCTGCGCTACGCCATCGACGCCAGCAAGATCGAGCGCGAACTGGGCTGGAAGCCTGAAGAAACCTTCGCCAGCGGTTTACGTAAAACCGTGCTCTGGTATCTGGATAACCTTGACTGGTGCCGTCGCGTGCAAGATGGCAGCTACCAGCGCGAACGCCT
>JAWWDH010000520.1:0-2445 GCA_033720015.1 Pseudomonas sp. | reverse complement strand
GCGGCCAGAGTGGTTTCGACAAAACCGGATTCGTTCAGCGTGTCGGTATGAATCGCCACTTGCACGTCGTACTGATCCGCGACGCTCAGGCAGTTGTCGATCGCCGCCGGCGTGGTGCCCCAGTCTTCGTGCAGTTTAAGGCCGATGGCACCGGCTTTGACTTGCTCAATCAGCGGCTCGGGCAAGGAGGCGTTGCCCTTGCCGGTAAAACCCAGGTTCATCGGGAAGGCATCGGCTGCCTGCAGCATGCGCGCCATATGCCACGGGCCAGGCGTACAGGTGGTGGCGTTGGTGCCGGTGGCCGGCCCGGTGCCGCCGCCGATCATGGTGGTCACGCCGCTCATCAACGCCTCTTCAATCTGCTGTGGGCAGATAAAGTGGATATGGCTGTCGATGCCGCCGGCGGTGAGGATCATGCCTTCACCGGCGATGACCTCGGTGCCGGCGCCGATGGCGATGGTCACGTCCGGCTGAATGTCCGGGTTACCGGCCTTGCCGATGGCGGCGATGCGGCCGTCTTTCAGGCCCACATCGGCTTTGACGATACCCCAGTGATCGATGATCAGCGCGTTGGTGATCAGCGTGTCGACCACATCAGCAGCGCACAGCTGGCCTTGGCCCATGCCGTCGCGGATCACCTTGCCGCCGCCGAATTTCACTTCCTCGCCGTAGGTGGTGAAGTCCTTCTCCACTTCGATCCACAGTTCAGTGTCGGCCAGGCGCACTTTGTCGCCGACGGTGGGGCCGAACATATCGGCATAGGCTTGGCGGGAAATTTTCATCGGTTGTCCTGTCCGTAGGATGGGTTAGGCGCGTAGCGGCGTAACCCATCAGGGATATTGGGCGATGGGTATCGCTGCGCTCCACCCATCCTACAAATACATGGCGAGATCAGAGCTCGCCCATCACCCGCCCGGCAAAGCCGAACACCCGGCGCGCGCCGGCGAGATCGACCAGCTCGACTTCACGGCTCTGCCCCGGCTCGAAGCGCACGGCGGTGCCGGCCGGAATATTCAGGCGCATACCGCGCGTGGGCTCGCGCTCAAACGTCAGCGCGTCGTTGGTTTCGAAAAAGTGAAAGTGCGAGCCGACCTGAATCGGCCGGTCGCCGCTGTTGGCCACCGTCAGGCTCAGGGTGCGACGGCCGGCATTGAGTTCGATGTCGCCGTTCTGGGTTTGGTATTCGCCGGGAATCATTGCGCTAGTGCTCCAGCATCAATTGCATAAAGGTGAGGTCGAGCCAGCGGCCGAACTTGCGCCCGACTTGTGGCATGTGCCCGCTGGTGACGAAGCCGAGACGCTCGTGCAGACGGATCGAGGCGCTGTTGCCGCTTTCAATGGCTGCGACCATTACGTGCAGGTCAGCCTGTTTGGCGCGTTCAACCAGCGCCCGCATCAGCAACGGGCCGATGCCCTGGCCGCGTTGGTCGCTGCGCACGTACACCGAGTGCTCGACGGTATGGCGGAAGCCTTCGATGCTGCGCCAGGTGCCGTAGCTGGCATAACCGAGCACGCCACCGGCGTCATCATGGGCGACCAATACCGGGAAACCGGCGGCCTGGCGCTCGGCCAGCCACGCCTGACGGTTGGCTAGGTCAACCAGGGTTTCGTTCCAGATGGCCGTAGTGTTGAGCACGGCATCGTTGTAGATGGCGAGGATGGCGGGCAGGTCGGCTTGAGTAGCGTCAAGAATAGGCATGCTGATTACGCAATGGGTTGGTGGACGGTGACCAGTTTGGTGCCATCCGGGAAGGTGGCTTCGACCTGAATTTCCGGGATCATTTCCGGAATGCCTTCCATCACTTGATCGCGGCTGAGCAGGGTGGTGCCGTAGTGCATCAGGTCGGCCACAGTTTGGCCGTCGCGGGCGCCTTCCAGCAGGGCGGCAGAGATATAGGCCATGGCCTCGGGGTAATTGAGCTTTACCCCGCGCGCCAGGCGGCGTTCGGCCACCAGGCCTGCGGTGAAAATCAGCAGTTTGTCTTTTTCGCGGGGTGTCATGTCCATCGTTTTGCTCCGTTCGTAGGGTGGATGTCGTTTTTCACATCCACCTGTTGGTGGTGGACAACGCTACGCGGTTGTCCACCCTACGTGCTCCAGATTCTTGGGGGGACGGCTGTGCGGCCGAGCAAAGCCGGGCGCAGCAGACGCCAGAGTTCGATCAGCCAGGCGCGCGCATGCAGCGCTTCGTTGGCCAGGCAGCGGGCCACCAGCAGGCCCGGCAGTTGGGTCAGGTCGCCGCGTACCGCTGTGGTCAGATTGCGGCAGCGTTCGAGCAACTCGCTGTCGATTTCACCGCTGATCAGCAAGGTGGCAAATACCGGTTTGCCGTCCAGGCCGATGGGCGAGTCGAGCAGGCCATCGCCACCGACTACGCGCTGGCGTTCGTGCCAGAGCAGTTGGCCGTCGCGGCGAATATTCAGCTGCGCTTGGAAATGGCCGGCG
>JAWWDH010000519.1:0-2446 GCA_033720015.1 Pseudomonas sp. | reverse complement strand
GGCTAGGCACCACAGTGGAAATGGCGTGCTTATAAACCATCTGGCTGACAGTGTTTTTCAGCAAAATCACGAACTGGTCGAAGGATTCGATCTGGCCTTGCAGCTTGATGCCGTTAACCAAATAGATAGACACCGGGACGCGCTCTTTACGCAAGGTGTTCAGGTAAGGGTCTTGTAGCGAATGCCCTTTTGACATGTGCCGCACTCCTTTAAGGATCAATTTTCAATAATTTAAGTAAACCAACGAACGGCTTAAAGCCGTCATACCTCAAGGATAGACGGCCAGCGGCAAGATCTCAGGTCAATATGGAGACCGCAGCCAAGTATTTCAAGGCGCGCGGCAGATTGTCGCAATCAGCGCTATCGAGCCAATGCACATCCTGCTGCCAGCCACGTAACCAGGTGAACTGTCGCTTGGCCAACTGGCGCGTGGCGATAATGCCGCGTTCCTGCATTTGCTCAGCGTCAAGCTTGCCATCCAGATAATCCCAAACTTGTCGATAGCCCACCGCCCGTATAGACGGCAAGCCAGCGTGCAAGTCACTTCGCTGACGCAGGCCTTCGACCTCGGCAACCAGCCCCTGTTCCAGCATCAAGCGAAACCGCAGGGCAATTCGCTCATGTAACAGTTGCCTTTGCGCCGGTGCGATGGCCAATTGCGCGACAGTATAGGGGAATTGCCGGCCCACCGATGCGCCACCGGCAGTATTTTCTGCTGCTTGGCGCAAGCGATGGGCGGTCATGCTTTCGCCACTCACACGATAGACCTCAAGGGCACGAATCAAGCGCTGCGGGTCATTGGGGTGGATGCGCGCCGCCGACTCAGGATCGACCGCACGCAATTCGGCGTGCAGCACATCCCAACCTTCAACCTGGGCGCGCGCTTCCAACTCAGCACGCAACGCCGCATCCGCGCTGGGCATCTGCGCCAAACCTTCGAGCAACGCCTTGAAATACAACATGGTGCCGCCCACCAGCAGCGGGATGCGCCCACGCGCGGTGATCTCGGCCATCGCCGCTAAGGCTTCGCTGCGAAACTCAGCCGCCGAATAGCTTTGCGCCGGGTCACGAATATCAATTAACCGATGGGGGAACTCGGCCAGGGTGGCTTTATCGGGCTTGGCCGTGCCGATATCCATGCCGCGATAAATCAGCGCAGAGTCGACACTAATCAACTCGCAGGGCAGCGCCCGCGCCAGCTCAATGGCCAGATCGGTCTTGCCGGCGGCAGTCGGCCCCATCAGAAAAATCGCCGGAGGCAGGCGCTCGGACATACTCAAAGTCTCTCAATGGCGAGGCGCAACGGCTTAACGGCCACGCAGGAACAGCTTGTCGAGGTCATCCATGCCCATTTGCGTCCAGGTTGGACGACCATGATTGCATTGACCACTGCGTTCAGTGCTTTCCATGTCGCGTAGTAAGCCGTTCATTTCCGGCAGAGTCAGCCGTCGGTTAGCCCGCACCGCGCCGTGACAGGCCATGGTCCCGAGCAGTTCATTGAGATGTGCCTGAATTCGATCGGTGGTGCCATATTCGAGCAGATCACCGAGCACATCCTGCACCAGACGAGTGGCCTCGGCCTGCTTGAGCAACGCGGGAATCTGCCGGATCGCCAGGGTTTCCGGACCCAAACGCTGCAGTTCAAAGCCAAGCCGCTGAAACCACTCGGCATGTTCTTCGGCGCAATCGGCCTCACGCTGGCTCACCGCAATCGACTCCGGCACCAGCAGCGGCTGGCCGCGCAAGCCCTCACTGGCCATGGCCACCTTCAGACGCTCATAGGTGATGCGCTCATGGGCCGCGTGCATATCCACCACCACCAAGCCCTGCACATTCTCGGCAAGGATATAGATACCCTTGAGCTGTGCAATGGCGTACCCCAGCGGCGGAATATCCCCCTGCGCATCTGGCAGGCTGGCCGGAGTCGGCGCAGTAGACATCGGCGCGAAAAACTCGCGATAGGCGCCCTGAGCCTCGGCTGCCGGCAACGCTGCTTCGGGACGCTCGCCCTGATAGCCGGCACCCGGCGAGCGCCAGATTGAATTAGTCGGTGCGGACTGAAGCAAACTGGCCGCCAAGCCGATTTCACCCTGCGGGCCAAACTCGCCTGCGGCCTGACCACTCGGGCGCACCACCTCACTGACCGCCGCCGGAGCGGCCAACTGATCCTCGGGGCGCACCTCACCTAACGCACGATGCAGCGTGCCGTAGAGGAAGTCGTGCACCATCCGCCCGTCACGGAAACGTACTTCGTGCTTGGTCGGATGCACGTTGACATCGACCACCGACGGATCGATTTCCAAAAACAACACGAAGGTCGGGTGACGACCGTTGAACAACACGTCGCGATAAGCCTGGCGCACCGCATGCGCCACCAGTTTGTCGCGCACCATGCGCCCATTCACATAGAAATACTGCAGGTCGGCCTGGCTGCGCGAGAAAGTCG
>JAWWDH010000518.1:0-2453 GCA_033720015.1 Pseudomonas sp. | reverse complement strand
TTCGTCGGCTAATTTCAGGGTGCTGCTGATCAGCTGCCGGGCGCGCCATTGTGCTGCGCACCGGACAATGCGGCTCAGCATGCGCCTGGCGGACGATTGGCCCACCCCGACGTTTGGCAGGTGTGGCGTGCTGTGCGGGTGGCTCGACATAGGGCGGTCCGGGTGCTCGCGATCACGGCTGGGTTATGGGCTGTTGTGCGCGGCGGTCTGCCCCGCGCTGGACTGCGTGTTGCCGACCCCGGCGGTGTTGCTCAACAGGCTCTGGGTGGCGACTTGCAAAAAGGCCTGCAAGCGCGGCAGCAGGTGCTGTTGCAGTGCGGCGTTGTCGAGGGCTTGCACGCCTGCGTGCTCATGCAGTTTGTAGTCATACAGGCGCGGCGCGCCCCCGCGCGGCTGAATCAGCAGGTTGGTCCCGGACACCAGGGCGACGGTCTGGTCGCTGCCGGAGGGTTTGATCACGCCGATGCCCGGATCGGCCGGATCCAGCGCCAACAGGTCGCGGCCCCAGCATTGCTGCTGCACCGGGCCACCGAGGCGACCCATGATGGTGGGCACGATGTCCAGCTGGGTGCCGGCAATGTCATTGCGTGTGCCGAATTGCTCTTGAATGCCGGGAGCAATCACCAGCAATGGCACGTGGAAGCGATACAGGTCGATGTCGCTGAGCTGCTCGGGGCTGCCAAAGCCGTGGTCGCCGACGATCACGAACAGCGTGTCCTTGAAGTAGGGAGCTTTGCGCGCTTTCTCAAAAAACTGGCCCAGGGCCCAGTCCGAATAGCGCATGGCGGTGAGGTGTTCGTCGTTGGAGCCAAAACCGCTGACCGGTTCCACCGGCAGAGGGTCGGGCAGCGCGTAGGGGGTGTGGTTGGACAGGGTTTGCAGCAGGGCATAAAACGGCCGCTGGCGATCGAGTTTGCGCAGTTCCTGGTCGGCGCGGGCAAACATGTCCTGGTCGGAAACGCCCCAGGTCGAGTCGGAAAACACCGGGTCGACGTAGTCATTGCGGCCGATGAAGTTACTCATGCCCTGGTTGCCGAAGAAGCCCTTCTGGTTATCCCAGCCAAAGTCGCCGTTGTAGACGTAGAGGTCGTCATAGCCACGATCACCCAACAACTGCGGCAGGCCAGAGAAGTCATGGGAGCCTTCCGGGCTTTGCATCAGGTACTCGAAGCCCGGCAAGTTGGGGAAGCAGGCCATGGTGGCGAACATGCCCTGGTGGGTGTGGGTGCCGTTGGAGAAGTAGCGGGTGAACAGCAGTCCTTCCTCAGTCAAACGGTCGAAGTTGGGGGTGACGTTGCCTTGGCCGCCGAGCGCACCGACATAGTGACCGGCGAAGCTTTCCATCAGGATCACCACCACATTGCGCACCGGTAATTGCAGCTGTGGCTTCGGCGTGCTGATTCGGCGGATCGCCGCTTCGTCGTTGTCGATCAGCTGATCCTGCGGGGTCAGCAGCATCTGCCGCACCAACGCCTGGGCTTCGTCTGCGGGCAGGCGGGCCTTCCATTGATTGTCACGGTGATCGGACCAGCGTGCTTTGCCGGCATCGACCAGGGTCAGGGTGCCGTTGAGGCCCAGTTGGTTGGCGAACACCGACTCGGTGGTGCTGGCGTCGCCCCAGCGCAGTGGCGGGCCCTGGCGTAGGGTGCCACGCGCCGAGACTACGGCGAGCAGCAGGCACAGGGTGAACACGCTAATGCGCCAGTACCAGTGTTCGCCCCTAGCCGGCGTTAGGCTTGGGTCGGCCGGCGGTGCCAGGCGGTGGATGGCCTGCAGAGCCTTGAACAGCAGCCAGCTGGCCAGTGCCCAGGCGATCAGGTAGCGGCCGACCGGGAAACCATGCCAGAGCATGCTCAGCACGGTGCCAGGGTCTTCGCCGAGGTACTGAAACACCAGCGCATTGAGACGCTGGTGAAATTCGCGGTAGAAGTCCAGCTCCAGCACGCCGAGAAACAGGGTCAGGCTGGCCACTGCGCTGAGCCAGATCAGCTGCCAGGTGCGCGCCGCCATCAAGCGCCGGCTGCCCATCACCAACAGCAGTGGCGCCAGGGCAAAGACCACCAGGCGCAGATCAAAGCGCAGGCCGTTAACGAAGGCTTCAAGCAGGTCGTTGGTGCTGGTGTCGCCGATCAGCTCATGGTTGTAAACCAGCAACGCCACGCGCAGCAGGCTGTACATCAGCATCAGCAGAACGCCGCTCAGCGCCGTGAACAGCAGGTGTTGCTGCAAACCGTTGCGGCCGGAGGTGGAGCGGGTAGACGTGGCAGACATCAATCAGTTTCCTGTCGGGCGGTGTTGCAGGCTCAGCACGCGGTTGCGGCCTTGCTCGGCGAGTAGGTAATGACCCGGGCGGGTTTCAATCAGGCTCTGTGCCGAGCGCAGGTGCGACAGCACCGTGTGCAGCTGGCCGTCCGGGGCAAGGCGTAATAGACGCGCCATGTGCGTGGCATCCT
>JAWWDH010000517.1:0-2456 GCA_033720015.1 Pseudomonas sp. | reverse complement strand
CCTGCAGGCCAGGATGCTCGGACTGGTGGCGCACGGCATGCGCGGCTTCGACATGGAGGCAGCGCGGGCCGCCTTTCAGGTGCCGGAAGTGTACGAGCTTGATGCCATCATCGCGGTGGGCCATCCTGGCGAGGTTGCCGCCCTGCCGGATGTTGTCCGGCAAAACGGCATGACCTGGTTTCATTTTCCCGTGGAGGATGACGCAGCCCCTGCTGAGGCCTTCGAGCAATCCTGGCAGGCGAGCAAACCCGAAGTGCTGGCGCTGATCGAGCAGGGCAAGTGTGTGGCGATTCACTGTCGGGGTGGTTCGGGTCGCACCGCCTTCATGGCGGCGGTGATTATGCAGGAACTGGGCATGGGTGAGGCGCAGGCAACCGACCTGGTGAAAGGTCTGCGACCCAATTCACTGAAGCTTCCGGCGCATACGGAATTCCTCGCAGCACATTACGACATAAAAACAAAAGAGGAGACAGTTAAACCCGACTTTGACACTTCCACGAACATATTTCGAGATCGTTCATAGTTGATCGTACTGTTTTCAAGCGCTTAGAGCGTCGGGAGCCACGTACAGTCTCAAAAAAACCACGTACATGGAAAAATTGGAAAAAATAGGATATTCGGCTTACTGCGTCTATAATAACGTACATGTACTTGCGCGAGACCCGCCAGAAACGTGTCGACGGTACCGTCTTAACCCATCTGCAGCTTGCCGAAAGCGAGTGGGATCCCCACAAACGCCAGTCCAGGATTCGCATTATCCACAATTGTGGGCGTGCCGATGACCCGGAGGTTCGTGAACGGCTCCGACGGTTGGCACGCAGCATCCTTAAGCGATGCTCACCCGAGGAGATCGTGGCCGATTCACCCGACTGGCGGTTGGTCGATGCCTGGCCCTATGGCGACATCTACGTTCTGGAATCCTTGTGGAAAGAGTTGGGTATCGCGGAGGTGATCGGTGATGCCGTTGGTCAACGCAACTATGACTTCCCGGTGGAACGTGCGCTGTTTGCCATGGTCGCCAACCGAGCCTGTGCCGGCAGTTCCAAATTGTACTGCTATGAGCAGTGGCTGCAGAAGGATGTCCGGATCGACGCTACGCAAACGCTGCAACTGCAGCACCTGTACCGGGCGATGGATTTCCTGGAACAGCACAAAGAGGCGATCGAAGAGCAGCTCTATTATCGTTTGGCGGATCTATTGAACCTCGATGTGGATCTGGTGTTTTATGACACCACCTCACTGCACTTCGAGATCGACGAGGCGGATACGGTGGATCAACTCGGCAGCCAGCCCGCCGGTGGCAAGCGCTATGCGGCGCTGCGCAAGCGGGGCAAATCCAAGAATGGCCGCGAAGATGCGCCACAACTGGTCATCGGACTCGCGGTTACACGTGATGGTTTTCCGGTACGCCACTGGGTGTTCCCGGGCAATACCGTGGATGTGAGCACGGTGAAGCGGGTCAAAGCGGACCTGAAAGGCTGGCATTTGAATCGCTGCCTGTTTGTCGGTGACGCCGGCATGGTCTCGGCGGCGAATCTCAAAACGCTGAGCCAGGGTGGCGGACGCTATATTCTGTGCATGCCGATCCATCAGGGTGGAGAGATCGCCGAAGCGGTACTGACTCGGCCGGGCCGTTATCAGGAGGTGGCAGAGAATCTCCGGGTCAAAGAGGTGGTGGTAGGTGAGGGGGAGCGGCGCCGGCGCTATGTGGTCTGCCACAACCCTCAGGAAGAGGCCAGGCAGCGCCAACACCGCGAGCAAGTCGTCAAGGAGTTGGCGGCGGAGCTGGAGAGCCTGAACCATACAGAGGGTGCACAGCACAGCAAGCGGATCGGCCAGTTACGTGCCAGCGGTCGCTATGGCGCCTACATCCGCCTGACCAAGGGCGGCCGAGCGGTGATCGACAAGGCCGCCATCCGAACCAAGGAGCGCCTGGATGGCAAGTTCGTCGTGCACAGCAATGACGACACCTTGAGCGCGGAAGATATGGCGTTGGGTTACAAGCAGCTGCAGCGCGTGGAAGAGGCCTGGCGCACACTCAAGAGTGGCATTCGATTGCGTCCCGTCTATCATTGGGCGCCGCATCGGATCTGCGCCCATGTCAGTCTGAGCGTTCTGGCATTGCTACTGGAGCGGGTGGCCGAGCAGCGATGCGCCGATACCTGGCGCAACATCCGCGACGATCTGAAACAGATAAAACTTGCGCAATTGTTGAGCCCCAACGGCACTGTCTGGCAGGTTACGGAACCCGCTTCTGATGCCGCTAAGCGACTGAATTCATTGCATATCAAGAAACCGCCACCAATCCTTGAGCTCGCCTAATCGCCTGCGTACATGGGTGTAAATCGCAGCGCCTATATCCCTCTCTTTTGTCTAAAGAAATGGTGATCATGTATCTAGCTGGTGTCAAAGTCAGGCTAAAAAATCCCGCTCCATCGTCAGCTGACCGATCTTGG
>JAWWDH010000516.1:0-2456 GCA_033720015.1 Pseudomonas sp. | reverse complement strand
CGCCAGGCTCTCGGCGGTGGCGCCGGTGGTTAGCACATCATCGACCAGCGCCACATGCAGGCCGCTGATCTGGCTGTCCGCTGAGAGGGCAAAGGCCTGGCGCAAATTGCGTTTGCGCGTTGCCGCGTCGAGTTGTTGCTGCGCCGGAGTATCGACAATGCGTTGCAGCCAGTGCGCCTGCTGCGGCAGCTGCAATAAAGCGCTCAGCCACTGCGCGAGCAGCCCGGCCTGATTGAAGCCGCGCTGGCGTTGGCGTTTATCCGCCAGTGGTACGGGCAACAGCAGTGCGGGCTTGCTTAGCCCTTCATCGAACGCATGTTGCAGATGATGTGACAAAAGCTCGCCGAGCAGACGTCCCAAAGGCCACTTGGCTTGGTGCTTGAACCGCGTAATCAGGCTGTCGATGGGGAAGGCGTAGCGCCAGGGCGTTTCGACCTTGCTAAAGCTGGGTGGTTTGTTCAGGCAGGCCCCGCACACCAAGCCGTGGCTGGGCAGCGGCAGGGCGCAGACCTGGCAATGCCCGCCGAGCCAGGGCAGTTCGGCTTCACAGCTGGTGCAGATGGCCAGCGCGCCGTCCGTTGTTTCATCGCAGAGTAAACAGATTTGTTTGTTTTTTAACCAGTTGTAAACCGGTCGCCTTGGTTCTGGTTGACAGCGCATAAGCCTTCCATAATTATGCCGAACATCCATGTCGTGCTTGCTGACTCTAGGTTCTGTGCCAAAAGTTGTCGAGCGAAGGTCAGGCGAGGCAAAAGCTGGCGAGGAAGCGCAGTTTACGAGCTGTAAATGAGCATTCCGAGCCGGCTTTTAACGAAGCATCACCGAGCGCAGGCACTTTTCGTACAGAACCGAGCAAGCCACTGCCCCCTAACAAGGAACAACCGATGAGCGCCACCACCGCCGCCAACTTGCGTCACGACTGGACTCTTGCTGAAGTCAGGGCGCTCTTCGAGCAACCGTTTAACGACCTGCTGTTCGCCGCACAGACCGTGCACCGCGCACACTTCGATGCGAACCGCGTGCAGGTCTCGACCCTGCTGTCGATCAAAACCGGTGCCTGCCCGGAAGACTGCAAGTACTGCCCGCAGTCCGGCCACTACAACACCGGCCTGGAAAAAGAAAAACTGCTGGAAGTGCAGAAGGTGCTGGAGGCGGCCGCCGAGGCCAAGGCCATCGGCTCTACCCGTTTCTGCATGGGCGCGGCGTGGAAGCACCCGTCGGCCAAAGACATGCCCTACGTGCTGAAGATGGTCGAAGGGGTGAAGGCTCTGGGCCTGGAAACCTGCATGACCCTGGGCAAGCTGGATAAAGAGCAGACCCAGGCGCTGGCCGACGCGGGTCTCGACTACTACAACCACAACCTCGACACCTCGCCGGAGTTCTACGGCAGCATCATCACCACCCGCACCTACGGTGAGCGTCTGGAGACTCTGGCCTATGTGCGTGACTCGGGGATGAAGATCTGCTCGGGCGGCATCCTTGGCATGGGTGAGTCGCTGGACGACCGCGCCGGTCTGTTGATTCAGTTGGCTAACCTGCCGGAGCATCCGGAGTCGGTGCCGATCAACATGCTGGTCAAGGTCAAAGGCACGCCGCTGGCCGATGAGCAGGACGTCGACCCATTCGACTTTATCCGCATGCTTGCCGTGGCGCGGATCATGATGCCGAAGTCGCACGTGCGCCTGTCCGCCGGCCGTGAGGCGATGAACGAGCAGATGCAGGCCCTGGCGTTCTTCGCCGGCGCCAACTCGATCTTTTACGGCGAGAAGCTGCTGACCACCGCCAATCCGCAAGCCAACAAAGACATGCAACTGTTTGCCCGTCTCGGCATCAAGCCGGAAGAGCGTGAAGAACACGCAGACGAAGTGCACCAGGCGGCCATCGAGCAGGCCCTGGTCGAACAGCGCGATTCCAAGCTGTTCTATAACGCCGCCGTCTGAGGCGCAGAGGTCTTTCCCGTGGGAGCGGTGTCAGTCGCGATGACTAAACAGCATCGCGGCTGACACCGCTCCCACGGTCATCAAGGTTGCCTATGTCTTTCGATCTCGCCTCCCGCCTCGCGGAACGCCGCGCGGCTCAGCTCTATCGTCAGCGGCCACTGCTGGAAAGCCCGCAGGGCCCTCTGGTACAGGTCGATGGCCGTGAGCTGTTGGCTTTCTGTTCCAACGACTACCTCGGCCTGGCCAACCATCCTCAAGTAATCGAGGCCTGGCGTGCCGGTGCGGCGCGCTGGGGCGTTGGCGGTGGCGCGTCACATCTGGTGATTGGCCACAGCACACCGCACCACGAGCTGGAAGAAGCGCTGGCTGAGTTTACCGGCCGGCCGCGGGCGCTGCTGTTTTCCACCGGCTACATGGCCAACCTCGGTGCGGTCACTGCGTTGCTCGGCAAGGGCGACAGTGTGTTGGAAGACCGCCTCAATCATGCCTCCTTGCTCGACGCGGGGTTGCTCTCGG
>JAWWDH010000515.1:0-2460 GCA_033720015.1 Pseudomonas sp. | reverse complement strand
TTCCCCACTGCTGCCTCCCGTAGGAGTCTGGACCGTGTCTCAGTTCCAGTGTGGCTGATCATCCTCTCAGACCAGCTATGGATCGTCGCCTTGGTAGGCTTTTACTCTACCAACTAGCTAATCCAACATAGGCTCATCCAATAGCGCAAGGCCCGAAGGTCCCCTGCTTTGTCCCGTAGGACACATGCGGTATTAGCGTAAATTTCTCTACGTTATCCCCCACTACTGGGCAGATTCCTATGCATTACTCACCCGTCCGCCACTCGTCAGCGACAAAGTCACCCCGAAGGGATCCTAGCGTCCTGTTACCGTTCGACTTGCATGTGTTAAGCATGCCGCCAGCGTTCAATCTGAGCCAGGATCAAACTCTTCAGTTTAAAGTTTTCGATGTCAGACCGAAGTCGTCCATCTAATGCTTATAGCTGAAAGCTGAACCTTGCTCCTAAAATAGTATTAGGGCATGGTCGCTCTCTTTCATGGCTTTACCCATGACGCGAGCGCCCACACAAGTTACCTGTTTCTTGTTAAAGATCTCTCTCCGCGATCGATGGCATCTCGCTCATCGGTCCAACACAAAAACCCTGCAGCGTCTCCTTTCGGGTGCCACCGCATGGTTAAGACTCTTTTTCAGAATCTCACTCCAGTGCCGGAGCGGGCTGACCATTATAATTGCAGGCGCGTTTTTACGTCAACAATTATTCCAAAAAATTTTCCCGCTAGCGGGTCAATCCTGATCAAGCGAAGGCGCATTATAGGGCGCAAATTCCCCGTGTCAACCACCAGGGTCAATTTATATGAAATTAGGCCCGTCCTGGTCTGATTCTATTTGCGCAAAGCCTCCAACCGAAGCGTCAGGATGTCCGCGCCGAGATTGCCGCAGGCGCCCAGCGACACCCTGCGCGCCAGGCTTTCCCCGACCGCGGCGTCACCCGCTGTACCGCCCTCTTCGGCTGCCTGGCGGTAGGCTTCGCGGAATGGCACGCCTTCGCTGGCCAGGTCCAGGGCACGGTCCGTGGCGAGCATTTCCGGCGTGATCGCCGCGCGCATCCTGTTCTCTTGCCACTCGATCCCCTGCAACAGGCCGGGGAGCAGCGCCAAGGCCTGCAAGCCCTTTTCGAACGCACGCATCAGCGGCGGCTTGCTGGCCTGCAGATCCCGCTGGTAACCGGATGGTAGGCTCAGGACGGCGGCCAGCTCCGTTTGTGCGCCCTGCACCACGCCGTGCACCGCGCGCAGCAACTCGACCGTGTCGGGGTTGGTCTTGTTCGGCATGATGGATGAGCCCGTGCAGTATTTTGCGGGCAGCTTCACAAAACCGAACTCATGGGCCGTGAACAGGCTCAGGTCCCAAGCCAGCCGCCTGAGGTCCAGAGTTGCTGCTGATAATGCCGAGAGCGCCTGCAGTTCGACCTTGCCACGGCTGTTCTGGGCATACTGCGCATTGACCAGCACCCTGGAGAAGCCCAGTTCGTCGGCCACGGCCTGGCGTGGCAAGTCCAGGCTGACGCCGAATCCGGCAGCCGTGCCCAGCGGCGATGCGTCGAGCCAGTCGCGCGTCATTGCCGCCAGCTCGGCGTTATCAATGAATGCCTCTGCGTGTCCCGCGAGCCACAAGCCTGCGCTGGACGGCATGGCCTGCTGCAGGTGGGTGTACCCGGGCATGGGCAGGTCGGCCTCGGTCTCGAGCCTGGCCAGTAACACCGCGGCGATGTCCAGGCACAGCCCTTTCAGGCGCGCCAGGCTGTCTTTCATGTATAGCCTCAGCGCCACGGCTACCTGGTCGTTGCGGCTGCGGCCGGTGTGCACCTTGCCGCCGAGCTCACCAAGCATATCCGTCAGCCACGATTCAATGGCCGAGTGGCCGTCCTCGTAACTGTCGTCCAGCACCCGGACACCGTCACGGATTTCCTGTTGCAAGGTCTCGATGCCGTCGCGCAGGGTCGCTGCCTCGCCGTCATCGAGGATGCCTGCGCCGACGAGGCCGCGCACGTGCGCTGCAGTGGCCTGCAGGTCGAACAGCAGCAGCGCCCGGTCGAGCCGGACGTCCTCACCCGCGAGGAAGTCCATGACCGCCTGGTCGGTTTGCGCCACATCTTGCTTCTTCCAAATCAAGTCTTTCATCACTGTGTCATCCGGTCTGGTGGGGCGTTCACCCTTTCAGCAGTGGTTAAATCCACGTCGCCATTTCGCCACTGGCTGACAAGAACTAAATACTGCTTCGCTCAACTGCTAAAAGGGAAGATAACATTATGCCGACACCGCTTGAAATACTACTTGATCCCTTCTTATTGGCAGTCTCTGCCAGATACGCGGCACCGACGGGCAGCGAGCGAGCCGACGAGGCAAGCGCCTGAGTTGTAGCCGGGTTACCACAGATGCGCTGTCACATTGATAGCACCTGGAGCGAGTAAATTCTATACTCGTGTCTTCCAAGACACCGGGAGATCCCCCCATGCGCCG
>JAWWDH010000514.1:0-2463 GCA_033720015.1 Pseudomonas sp. | reverse complement strand
CCGATGTTGATGATGCGCCCGTAGCGTGCCTTGGTCATACCGCGCAGCACGGCCTTGGACAGCCGATACAGGCTGCTCAAGTCCGTGTTGATCACATCAAACCATTCGTCGTCTTTCATCCGCAGCATCAGATTATCGCGGGTGATACCGGCGTTATTGACCAAGATCAACGGCTGACCAAGGTGTTGCTGAATATGTTCGAGGGTACTGGCCACCGACTCGCTGTCACTGACATCCAGCACCAGACCTGCGCCCTCAATACCGTTCGTCTTGAGAGTTTCAGCAATGCGTTCTGCACCTGAAGTCGACGTCGCAGTGCCAATCACTACCGCTCCCTGACGACCCAGTTCCAGGGCAATAGCCTGGCCAATGCCACGGCTCGCGCCAGTGACCAATGCAACCTTACCTTGCAGGCTCATAACGTTTCTCCTTAATCAGACCAGGGCCGCATTCGCCGCTGCGAAAGCGTCTGGGGTGTCCAGGTTGTGGGTATTGATGCCCTTGACGCAGCGCTTGTTCAAACCAGACAACACCTTGCCCGGCCCACATTCAACCAAATCAGTCACACCTTGTGCCGACAGGCAAACGATTGACTCAACCCAACGCACTGGACTGTAGAGCTGAGCCAGCAAATCACGCTTGAGTCCCGCCAAATCAGTCACTGCTGCAGCACTGACGTTCTGCACCAAGGCAATTTGCGGCGTTTGCCAGTCAACCGCCGCCACTGCCTCGGCAAAGCGCTCAGCCGCTGGACGCATTAGCGCACAGTGCGATGGCACGCTCACCGGCAAAGGCATCGCGCGCTTAGCGCCGCGCGCCTTACACGCCTCAATAGCGCGCTCAACGGCTGCCGCTCCGCCGGCAATCACTACTTGACCCGGCGCATTGAAATTTACTGCACTGACCACCTCACCCTGCGCCGCTTCGGCGCAGGCGGCGAGTACATCAGCATCTTCCAGACCGAGAATAGCCGCCATACCGCCCTGCCCGGCCGGCACAGCCTGCTGCATCAATTGACCACGGTGCTCGACCAACTTGACTGCGGCGGCCAGCGACAGGCTACCGGCGGCAACCAGAGCCGAATACTCACCCAAACTATGGCCGGCGACGAAAGCCGGGCGCGCTGCGCTCTCGGCCAGCCAGGCGCGCCACAGCGCCACAGAGGCGGTAAGAATTGCCGGCTGAGTCTTGTCGGTTTGATTGAGTTGCTCTTCAGGACCTTGCTGGGTCAGCGCCCAGAGGTCATAACCACGGGCTTCGGAAGCCTCGGCGAAGGTATCAAGGATCAGCGGCCGCTGCGCCCCATGCTCGGCGAGCATGGTCAACGACTGGGAACCCTGACCCGGAAAGACGAATGCGAGAGATGCAGACATGGGAACCTGTTCCTAATGATCGTGATCGTCGGTAATACGCGCTCAACCTAGCCAAGCGCAAGAAACTGACAGTTGGATGACAGGCTGGCCGCTGCAGTCACATTCTAAGGCAGGTGCTCACCTAAGCGACCCTGCAACCGTTGCGGCAGATTTTCTTCGATCTCCCGCAATGCTCGGCGAATAGCACTTTTAAAGCCCTCATGATCGGCTGCGCCATGGCTCTTCACCACAATGCCTTGCAGCCCTACCAGGCTGGCGCCATTGTGCTTAGCGGGGGCCAACTCACCCCGCAAGCGACGCAACAGCGGCAACGCCAACACCCCAACCACTCGCGCCGCCAGGCTGGATTTGAACAGCGCCTCTAACCGTGCACCAATCATCAGCGCCAGACCTTCGCTGGACTTGAGCAGCACATTACCGACAAAGCCATCACACACCACCACATCGGCCTCGCCCCGATAAAGCCCATCACCCTCAACAAAGCCGATGTAATTCAAGCCATCCGCCTGCTGCAGTAAGCCAGCAGCCAACTTGACCTGCTGATTACCTTTAATCTCCTCAGTGCCGACATTCAGCAACGCCACACGCGGGCGCACAGTACCCAGCACTTCAGCCGTTACCGAGCCCATCACCGCAAATTGATAGAGATGCTCGGCACTGCAGTCGACATTCGCCCCCAGAGCGAGCAAAGGACAGAAACCCGCCTGCGTCGGGACGGCCGCGACCATCGCCGGACGATCAATACCGGGCAGGGTTTTCAGCACATAACGCGACAACGCCATTAATGCCCCGGTATTGCCGGCACTGACGCAGGCTTGCGCCACACCATCGCGAACCAACTCAAGACTGATACGCATCGACGAGTCAGGCTTGCCGCGCAGCGCCTGAGCAGGCTGCTCAGCCATGCCAATGACTTCATCGGCGTGCTCAACACGCAGGCGCGCACGATCGACACCAGAGTGGCGGGCAACCAAGGATTCAATAAGGGAAGATTGGCCAACCAGGACCAGGTGCAACGAAGGGTATTCAGCCAAGCAGGAGATACTGGCTGGAACAATGCAGTGGGGACCGAAGTCCCCACCCATTGCAT
>JAWWDH010000513.1:0-2468 GCA_033720015.1 Pseudomonas sp. | reverse complement strand
TTTGGCTTCAAGGGCTTTCCACGTCTTGATCAGACCGAACATGGCATTAGTCCTTGAGGAAGGCTTTGAAGCGGAACAGTTCGGTCAGGCGGTACCCGCGGTAGCGACCCATCGCCAACATAAAGCCAACCATGATCATCAGCACCGCAGGGAAGGTGAAGATGAAGTAGTTCAGCTCCTGCACGCTCATCAGCAAGTGCGCCAGGGTAGCGGCGAACAGGGTGCCAATGGCGACTTTGAAGGCATGGCCACCGCCACGCTCTTCCCAGGTGATCGACAGGCGTTCGATGGTCATGGTCAGGATCACCATTGGGAACAGTGCGACCGATAGGCCACGCTCAAGCCCAAGCTTGTGGCTGAACAGGCTGATGGCGGCGATCAATACTACGACGAAGGTCAGTACCACCGACAGGCGCGGCAGCATCTGCAGCTTCAAGTGTTCCAGGTAGGAGCGCAGCGAAAGGCCCAGAGCGGTGATGATGGTGAAGAACACAATGCCGTAGCCCAACTGCATCTCGCGGAAGGCCAGAGCAATCAGTACCGGGGTGAAGGTACCCAGTGTCTGCAGGCCACCGAGGTTGCGCAGGATCAGGATCACCAGCACGCCGATCGGGATCATTACCATGATCATAAAGGTCTGCTGGGTTTGCAGCGGCAGGCCATACAGGGTGTATTCGAGGAAGTCAGCGTCGGTGTTTTCGTCGGTCAGTTTGGCCAGGCGAATGGCATTCATTTCGCTGTTGTTCAGGCTGAAGCTGACTTGCGCCTGCTTGCCGCCTTCCAGGGTGACCAGGCTCTCATCACCGGTCCACCAGACCAGGCGATCAACCGGCAGCCCTTGCTCGCCGCTTTCCGGGTTGAAGTACAGCCATTTTTCACCGTTGAAACTGCGCAGCCAAAGCTCTGGGCTCTGCTGGATTTCAGAGGCAAGGCGGATGGTGTGTACGCGCTGCATCGGCACGTGGGCAATGGACAGCAGCAGCTCGATGGCCGTGGCTTTGTTGGCGGTAGAGGTGTCACCGCTGAGCAGCAGCTTGACGTTATCGTCGTTGCTGTTGTTGACGCGTTTGATGGTTTCGCTGATGAAGGTTTCGACGTCCGCCGAGTGCTGGCGGATCGGTGCGAGCAACGCTTCAGCGGCAATCTTCTCGGCCCCATCGACAGGGATGCTGTCACGGAAGATCGGGCCCTTGGCCTTGGTTTGTTCGCCGCTGTAGCGCTTGGTCAGCACCAAGCGGTAATACAGCGTCTGCTTGCCACTGGCGCGGCGGGCGGACCAGGTGACTTTGCGGTTGCCGTCGGCGCGGTTGATGCTGACGCCATAGTTATTCGAGATAAAGCTCTCATTCAGGCTGACGTAGTCCTGGGCCAGTGGCGGCACGAACATCTGCAGCTTGACCGGCTCGCGTGGGCTGGCTTGGAACTCGACTTTGGCGTCGATGTTCCACAGGTCATCCGTTTCGTCCTCGGTCATGGGGATGCCGAGGATAAAAATCTGATAAGCCGTAATCAGAATGCCCAGGCTCACAAGGAGCATGACCAGGACTTTCAGATGGAGGGTAAGAGAGCGCATGGGTATTACTCGCCAAGGTTTGCGTCAGGGGTGCAAGCAGGTTTACCTGCTGCGTATTTAAGACTCGGGTCGACCAGTGCCGAAAAGCGTTTGAGCGCCTCGGAGCCTATCAACAACGGGTATTGGAATGCACTACGATCGGTCAAGTTCACTTCAATTGTGCGCAGGGCGCGGCCCATGCAGATATCCATTTCGATCACCGGGCGCGCCGTGTAAGTTTTTTCTTCCTCTGGATCATAGTCGCCCGCGCGCCGTTTGATCTTGCTGATACGCGCCAGCGGGCGTTCGATCGGGTTGCTGTGCGCCTCGTCGATGGCCAGGTAGAAGCGCACCCAGGTTTCGCCATCGCGCTTGAAACGCTTGATGTCGCGAGCGCTAAGCGATGCAGTCTTTGCCCCGGTGTCGAGCTTGGCGGCCAGCTTCAGGTCGAGGTCGAATAAACGTACGTACTCATTAAGCCCATAAATCGTCTGCTCTGCGGCGAAGCTCAGGCCGGGAGCAAGTAGCAGGCATAGCGACAAGAAGAAGGGCTTGAGAGTCATAAGTCCTGAAGGCGTGGTGTTGAGAGGGGCTGAAGGAGAGCGGGTGGCACCTGTTGCAGAGGGGTGCCTGGGCCTGGAGTCTTGCCAGTGGCCGGGAGTTCCTCTGCAGGCGTTAAGCGGCCGGCATTCTACCATGGGCTTTTTCAGTCAGGACAGGCAGTTGTGAGCGTTTATGCGGGTGATGGCGCAGCCGTGTACGACTAAAGCAGCATTAAAGATTGTCGACAATGTTTAAGGATTGTTTGACATCAATGCCTTCTGTGGGTAGTTTTTAGGCGACTAAATTATCCAGTGTCGACAATATGCTTGATGTGATTGAGCCATTCGAGTCCAGTCAAGAAGATTCTGAAACC
>JAWWDH010000512.1:0-2469 GCA_033720015.1 Pseudomonas sp. | reverse complement strand
CGCAGGCGTATGCCGAGCGATTGAGCGGACTCTACCCCAGCACTCCCAAGGCCTGAAATTCACATTTGAACAACTCAGCCTTCGGCATTCACGAAGGCAACATCTACTTCTTGCCATTTTCCTCGCTGCTGCACAGGTGCTCAAGCAACTGCTTCGCGGTTAGCGAAAGGCTATCCAGCTGACGTACGGCTATCTTCAGTTCACGCTTGGCCCAGGGGTCATACAACGGAATCACCCGAACATCCAACGCCGGCAAGTAAGTGCGCACCGCCTGCTCGGGCAAGATGCCAATGCCCATACCGGTGTGGATCATTCGACAAATCGCCTCAAAGCTACGCACCTGAATACGCAGACGCAGGCTTATGCCCAAGTTATGCGCCGAGTGCTGCAGTAGGCTGTGCAACGAAGCATCCTGCTGCAGGCCAATGAAGTCATAACCGACCGTCTCGCGCAGATGGACACCCGCGCACTCGGCCAGTGGGTGATCGCGCGGGGTGACCAAGACCAATTGATCGTGGCGATAGGTGAACACCTGTAAATCATCGGCCGGCACATGACCGGCGAAGATGCCAATATCGGTAAGCCCTTCGCGCACCGCGCGCACCGTTTCGCTGCTCACGCGCTCCTCTAGGTCAATCTTCACCTGCGGGTAAGCACGGCAAAAGCTGGCGAGGTCTTCGGGGAGAAATTCGATCACTGCCGAGGTGTTGGCATGGATCCGCACATGACCTTTAACCCCCTCGCTGAACTCACTGAGGTCGGCATTGAGTTGCTCAAGATTACTCATCATGTTGCGTGCATGGTGCAGCAGCGCATGCCCTGCCGGCGTCAGCTCAACACCTTTGGGTTGACGATAGAGCAGTGCAATGCCTAGCTGGCTTTCCAGATCACTGACCCGCTTACTGACTGCCGCCAGGGCTAAGTGCTCACGTTCCGCGGCGCGAGTCAGGCTACGTTCATCGGCAATCGCGACAAACAGTTTGAGGGTGACAAAATCGATACGACGCATGCTGACGGCCTTTTGATTCGTGTTCTACGAAGCAGCAGAGCTGGAAACACCCCACATCAAGTCATCACAGCATCTCACTTCGCGACACACGAAGCCTAGCTTGGCGATTGATCAATTGTCGGCATAACACCACTGCGCCACTCTGCTCGGCATAAGAACCGCTATCTGCACAGGTGCCGCAATGACACAAACAAGCACAGCCACCATGGCCCTGCAGGGCATGAAAGTGATCGAGATGGGGCAGCTCATCGCAGGTCCATTCGCCAGCAAAATGCTCGGCGAGTTCGGCGCAGATGTAATCAAGATCGAGCCACCCGGCGTCGGCGACCCGCTGCGCAAATGGCGCAAGATCAAGGATGGCACCTCACTCTGGTGGCACGTGCAGTCTCGTAACAAGCGCTCGCTGACCCTCAATTTGAAGGAGCGCGAAGCTCAGGACATCGTTCGCCAACTGATCGCTGAAGCTGATGTGCTGGTGGAAAATTTCCGCCCTGGCACTCTCGAAGGCTGGGGGCTTGGCTATGAAGAGCTTAAACAAATCAATCCACGGCTGATCATGCTACGCATCTCCGGCTACGGCCAAACAGGCCCCTACCGTGACCTGCCTGGCTTCGGCGTGATCGGCGAGGCCATGGGTGGCTTGCGCCACCTTTCGGGTTACCCCGGCCAAGCCCCCGTACGTGTGGGCATTAGCATCGGTGATTCGCTGTCGTCTTTGTATGGCGTGATCGGCGTATTACTGGCCCTGCAGGAACGCCAACGCAGTGGTCTGGGCCAAGAAATCGACGTGGCATTGTACGAGTCGGTGTTTGCCATGATGGAAAGCCTGGTGCCGGAATACGACGCTTTTGGCCACATCCGCGAACCGGCCGGCAGCGCCCTGCCCGGCATTACCCCGTCCAACTCTTACCCCTGTAACGATGGCGCCTACGTGCTGATCGCCGGCAATGGCGACAGCATCTACAAGCGTTTGATGAGCCTCATCGGCCGTGATGACCTGGGCAACGATCCGCGCCTGGAGCAGAACGATGGTCGCAGCGAGCACGCCGAAATGATCGACGCTGCCATTGCTGAATGGACTGCACTGCGTAGCCGCGACGAAGTTATCGACGCACTCAAAGCGGCGCGAGTGCCGGCAGGCTATCCCTATACCGCCGCCGACATCGTCAAGGACCCGCACTACCTGGCGCGACAGATGATCGAGACCGTGCAAACCAGCGCCGGCCCGCTCAAGGTGCCGGGCGTGCTGCCTAAACTCAGCCGCACACCGGGGCGTCTTGGTAACGGCGGCCCGCAACTGGGCGAACACAGCGACAACATTCTGGCCGGTCTGGGCCTGAGCGATGAACAGGTAACCGGTCTACGTGAGCGCGGGATTATTTGAGCGCTTGCTAAAGCGGCGCGCACGTTACGAGCCGCAGCCCAGCTGAAACTAATAGGATTCGAACATGAGCAAGCGT
>JAWWDH010000511.1:0-2471 GCA_033720015.1 Pseudomonas sp. | reverse complement strand
GTTCGGCACCAACTTGACCCACGGATTGTGCTGACTGATCAAACCTTCGATGTCCGACAGCGGCACATCCTTGTTCAGCTTGATGGTCAGCGCCTGACTGTGGCAGCGCATCGCGCCGACGCGCACGCACAGGCCATCGACCGGGATCGGGCTCTTGAAACGCCCGAGAATCTTGTTGGTTTCTGCCTGAGCCTTCCACTCTTCACGGCTCTGGCCGTTTGGCAGCTCCTTGTCGATGTAAGGAATCAGGCTGCCGGCCAATGGCACACCAAAGTTATCAACCGGGAAGGCATCGCCACGCATGGCTTCAGCCACCTTACGGTCGATGTCAAGAATAGCGCTGGCCGGATCAGCCAACTCATCCGCCACTGCGCCGTTAATCGCGCCCATCTGCTTGATCAGCTCGCGCATATTCTGCGCGCCGGCGCCGCTCGCAGCTTGATAGGTCATGGCGCTCATCCACTCGACCAGGCCAGCCTCGTACAAACCGCCCAAGGCCATCAGCATCAGGCTGACAGTGCAGTTACCGCCAATGTAATCCTTGGTGCCCGCATCCAGCTGCTGATCGATCACCTTACGGTTGACCGGATCGAGCACGATCACCGAGCTGTCGCTCATGCGCAGCGACGACGCCGCATCAATCCAGTAACCCTGCCAGCCGGCTTCGCGCAGCTTGGGGAAGACTTCATTGGTGTAGTCGCCACCCTGACAGGTCAGGATCACGTCGAGGCTTTTCAGCTCGTCAATGCTGTAGGCATCTTTAAGCGCAGCCGTTTCCTTGCCAATTGCCGGGCCTTGGCCGCCGACATTGGAGGTGGTGAAGAATACCGGCTCGATCAAATCGAAGTCCTGCTCCTCCAGCATGCGCTGCATGAGCACGGAACCGACCATGCCACGCCAACCGATCAGACCTACACGTTTCATAACCACTACACCTATATAAGCTGACCGCCGGAGACCGTCCGGCGGGCCAGGAAGATTACAGACTGCGTAACGCTTCGACTACTGCATCGCCCATTGCTGTCGTGCCGACCTTGGTCGTACCGGCGCTATAAATATCACCGGTGCGCAGGCCCTGATCCAGCACGTTGCTCACAGCCAGCTCGATGGCATCGGCGGCAACCGTCTGATTGAAGCTGTAACGCAACATCATTGACACCGACAGAATGGTCGCCAGCGGGTTAGCAATGCCCTGCCCGGCGATATCCGGTGCGCTGCCGTGGCACGGCTCGTACATGCCTTTGTTATTGGCATCCAGCGAAGCGGACGGCAGCATGCCGATGGAACCGGTGAGCATGGAAGCCTCATCCGACAGAATGTCACCAAACATGTTGTCGGTAACCATTACATCAAACTGCTTGGGCGCACGCACCAGCTGCATGGCAGCGTTATCGACGTACATATGGCTCAGCTCGATGTCCGGATAATCCTTGGCCACTTCCTCAACTACGGCGCGCCAGAGCTGGCTGGAAGCCAGCACGTTGGCTTTGTCCACCGAGCAGAGTTTCTTGCCGCGCACGCGAGCCATGTCGAAGCCAACGCGGGCAATACGGCGAATTTCACTCTCGCTGTATGGCAGGGTGTCGTAGGCCATACGCTCACCATTCTCCAACACCTTGCTCTCACGCGGGCTACCGAAGTAGATACCGCCGGTCAGCTCGCGGACGATGAGGATGTTCAGACCGGCAACGATCTCGCGCTTGAGGCTGGAGGCATCGGCCAACTGTGGATAGAGAATCGCCGGACGCAGGTTGCCAAACAGGCCCAGTTGCGAACGAATCTTCAGCAGTCCGCGCTCCGGACGAATGCTCGGGTCGATCGCGTCCCACTTCGGCCCGCCTACGGCGCCGAGCAGAATGGCATCAACAGCGCGGGCACGGGCCAGGGTCTCGTCGGCCAACGGCACGCCGTAACGGTCGATAGCCGCGCCACCGAGGTCATCGAAGCTCAGCTCGAAACCCAGGTTGAATTTGTCATTGGCCAGGTTCAGCACCTTAACCGCTTCGGCCATGATTTCCGGACCAATACCGTCACCGGGGAGAATCAGAATCTGCTTGGACATGTTCTTCTCAACTCATTAAGCGGCGAATGACCGAGGCATTCGCCCAGTGATTACTTGATTGCGCCGAACAGCCAAGGGCTGCGCTGCTGGTAAGTGCTTTCAAAAACTTTGATCACGTCGCTGTCTTTCAAGGTCAGGCCGATATCGTCCAGACCATTGAGCAGGCAGTGCTTACGGAAAGCATCGACCTCGAAGCGGTATTGCACGCCATCCGGGCGGGTCACGGTTTGTGCAGCCAAGTCGACGGTCAACTGATAACCGCCAGTGGCTTCGGCTTGCTGAAACAGGGCGTCGACTTCGTCCTCTTTGAGGATGATCGGCAACAAGCCGTTCTTGAAGCTGTTATTGAAGAAGATATCGGCGAAGCTGGGCGCAATAACGGCACGGAAGCCGAAGTCATCCAGCGCCC
>JAWWDH010000510.1:0-2480 GCA_033720015.1 Pseudomonas sp. | reverse complement strand
ATCAGACCATCTCGCAGCCGTATATGGTTGCACGCATGAGTGAGCTACTGCTGGCCGCAGGCCCTTTGGACAAGGTGCTGGAAATCGGCACGGGCTCAGGCTACCAGACGGCGATTCTGGCTCAGCTGGTCGAGCGGGTGTTCAGTGTCGAGCGTATCCAGAATCTGCAGGACAAGGCCAAGGAGCGTCTGCTTCAGCTAAACCTACGCAACGTGGTGTTTCGCTGGGGTGACGGCTGGGAAGGATGGAATGCTCTAGGGCCTTACAATGGCATCATCGTCACGGCGGCGGCGGCCAATGTGCCGCAAGCCTTGCTCGATCAGTTGGCTCCGGGCGGACGCTTGGTCATTCCAGTTGGTGCAGGTGATGAGCAGGAACTCATGCTGATCATCCGTGAAGAAGACGGTTTCTCGCGGCACGTACTCGATGCTGTGCGTTTTGTGCCTTTGCTTAACGGGCCCCTGGCCTGACTTAGATTGTTCGCGGATGGACCCATGAAGAAGTATTTTCTGCTCTACGCCAAAGGTATTGCCATGGGCGCTGCCGACGTAGTGCCTGGTGTGTCGGGTGGCACCGTAGCTTTTATTACCGGTATTTATGACGAGCTCTTGCGCTCGATTGCCAGCGTGCCGGTGGCCCTTGGTTTGTTGCTGCGCGGGCGCATTGTTGAGGCTTGGAAGGCCGCTAATGCAACCTTTCTGCTGGTGCTGCTACTGGGCATCATGACCAGCGTGTTGAGCTTGGCGCGGGTGATTACTTATCTACTGGTCGAGCAGCCCATTCCCGTGTGGTCGTTCTTCTTTGGCTTGATTCTGGTATCTACGCATTTGGTGGTGCGGGAAATTCAACGCTGGAACTGGGCGCGAGCTGTCAGCCTGCTGCTCGGCGGGGCGTTCGCTTACTGGATAACCGTGGCTGCGCCGCTGCAGCTGGGGCATGACTCGTTGAGTCTGTTCTTCGCCGGGGCGATCGCCATTTGCGCGATGATTCTGCCAGGCATCTCCGGGAGTTTTATTCTGGTGTTACTGGGCCTGTACAGCTTTGTGCTGACGGCGGTAAAAGGCCTGGATATCAGCGTGTTGCTGGTCTTTGCCAGCGGTTGCCTGGTCGGCATCGTCAGCTTTGCCAGTGCTCTGCGCTGGCTCTTGGCGCGTTGGCGCGACCTGACGCTGGCGTTTCTGACCGGCTTGATGATCGGCTCCCTGAATAAAATCTGGCCATGGAAGGAAACCCTGACCTGGCGTACCAATAGCCATGGCGAGCAAGTGCCTTTGCTGCAGGCGAATCTGTGGCCTGAGCGTTTTGCCGAGATCAGCGGGCAAGACCCACAGCTTCTGTTGGCCATTGCCTTGGCCATCACTGGCGTCGTGCTGGTGCTGGGACTGGAGTGGTTGGCCGGGCGAAACCCGCAAAGCGCTGCCGATAACCGATAATTGCGGCACAATGCACGCCTGTTAGGCGCAGTCAGATTTACCCGAGGGAGATGCAGGTGAGTTTCACAGCCATTCAATTGCCGATTCGCGCCAGCAGTGCTCGTAACCTGTTGAGTGGCCTTGTCCTCAGTGTACTTCTGGGTGCCTGTGCGAGCCCGCCACCGGGCGGCGTCAAAGTGGTTGACCGCACCCATGGTGCCAGCCAGGCAGCGCAGCGTCAGCCGGTTCGCAGTGGTCAATATCAGGTGCAGCGAGGCGACACGCTGTATTCCATTGCTTTCCGTTTCGGTTGGGATTGGAAGGCGCTGGCGGCGCGTAACCGTATTGCGCCGCCTTACCTGATTCGGGTTGGCCAGATCATTCGCTTTGACGGGCACAGCGCCAGTCGTCCGCCTGTGGTGGTGACGGCCCCCGTGGTTGTCTCGCCGACCAGTCGGCCTAGCGCACCCATACAGTCCCGCCCTGTACAAACTCAGTCGCCGGCCCCGGTCAGAACTGCGCCTAGCGTGACAGCGTTACCGCCGACGCAGCGCTCGGCATCCGGTTGGTTGTGGCCCTCGAATGGCGCAGTTATTGGGCGTTTTTCCTCAAACGGCAGTTTGAATAAAGGCATTGATATAGCCGGTGAATTGGGCCAGCCTGTTTTAGCTGCGTCTGATGGTTCAGTGGTTTACGCCGGGAGTGGTTTACGGGGCTACGGCGAGTTAGTAATCATCAAACATAGCGATACCTACGTAAGCGCCTACGGTCATAACCGCAGGTTGTTGGTACAGGAGGGGCAACAGGTCAAAGCCGGGCAGAAAATTGCCGAGATGGGTTCCACAGGAACCGACCGGGTGAAACTTCACTTTGAAGTCCGCCGCCAAGGTAAACCTGTCGACCCGCTACAATACCTGCCTAAACGTTGACCTTACGCTAGCCTGTTTCCGCCACGTAGGAGGGACGGGCTCGGGTGTAACCAGGGACTTGGTGCGCTAGAGCTTGCTGTCGAACTCAGCAAGGAATAAAAAAATGGCTCTCAATAATAAAAAAGAAGCGCCGGAGTTT
>JAWWDH010000509.1:0-2482 GCA_033720015.1 Pseudomonas sp. | reverse complement strand
GTTCTCTTGCACCAACTCGCTGACAAGTTGTTCCAACTGACTCAGATTATTTTCCAACATATTGATTACTCGAGCTTTTTTGCGGATCACCAGAATAAAGAAAAGCGTCGAGAGAAGCCAGGCGAGCGGCCCGACGGCGACGACCGGTGCGCGTTATCGCTCGCTCGCCGCGTGGAGCGCGGCTTGGCTTCAACCGGCGAGGCTGGACATCGCTTGCACCTCAGTGGCACCGGCGTCTGCGAGGGCATGCTTGCCGCGGATGGTCAGATCGCTGACAAATTCAAACTGGTCGCGCAGATCAAACGGATAGGCTTTTAGCTGGTAGTGCGTTGCCAGCGGGGTCTGGGTCAGCATCACCAACACCGGCTTGTCATATTCGAGGTATGCACTGGTCATGGCCACGTCGCGCAGTACAGCGCGCAGCATGGCAGGGTCATGGTCAGGGGCAACGTAGAACGAGGTCACGCACATCAATGTATGGGAGCCATCGTTGGCGTTGGAGATGTTGCTTTTCCAGATTTTGTCGTGCGGCACATGGATGACATTGTCGTCCGCCGTGCAAATTTCTATCGCACGCATGCCCACCGTGCGCACTTCGCCGTAATCACCGTCGATCTCAACCCAGTCACCAGGACGATAAGGTCGCTCAAAAATGGCCACCATGCCGGCAATTAGACTGCTTACGTAATCCTTAAAGGCAAAGCCGACGGCTACACCCAGTGCACCTGAGATGACCAGAAAGTTCTGGAAGGTGATGTTGAAGACGATCGGGATGACCCACAGAATCGCGATCACCAGCATCAACATACGGATGATGGGCACGCCACCGAGCAAATACAGGCGTAACTGGCTCGGCCCGCGCTCGGCGAGATACGGCAGCAACCTGCGGGCGATCAACACGATGAGCCAGGTACCAAATAGGATTAATCCGATTTTGGTAAAGCTGATGTCCTGCAGGTCGTAAATCAGTTGGGCGGTTTTCTGCTGATTTTCATGCACAGCGGCCATATTTATAGCCCTCCCGACGGAAAACCGGCCGAGCGCAAAGCCTGGCGCACGGCGGGATAGGCGATCGCGCGAACGCGGAACAAAGCTGCCTCGCACTCAACAATTCCGGCCGACAGCAGTGCTGGCAGCACATCCGGCTCACCGGTTGCTGGGAGCACCTTGCTCAGCTCTTCGGCGGTTAACGAGCCATGAATCAGTAATGCCTGCAGGACCAATAACGATCGATCCTCGTGGCCCTGCGGCAAACGGCTGTCATCCACACTGATGATCCACAACGTGCGCTCATCGTTTCCGGTCGCGCGGCGGGCACGTTCTGGCAGGTCGGCGTCGGGGCTGCGCCTGACGTTCAAACTCGCTCGCCACAGGTGCGCCGCCACCCACGGAATGCCGCCGCTGCGCGCCGCGAGTTGCTGCAGGTGGGTGTTGTGTAATTTGCCGCTGTCGCCGCTCGCCAGCACGTCATAGCCCGACTTCGCCAAGCGAAAGGTAATGCGCTTGCCGTCATCATCAACTGCAATCGACTCGAACCAGGCTTGCAGACTTGGCGCATCGGTAGCCGCCAAGGTTTGTGGGCTTGGCAACGAGAGATTGGCCCCCACCGCTTTGACCAAAAAGCGCCAAGCCCAGGGGTTGCAGCAGATCAAACAGCGCCGCTCCAGCTTCGCCAGCTGAGCCAACAAGGCGCGAACCATGTGCAGGCCATGGCGCTGGCGGATAAACCAGTGTTCAAGGTGCGGTATCACCAACAGGCCGTTGCCATGCAAGTTCGGTACGACGTCGTAGCCCTCCAGCAGCTGCTGGCGCTGAGGCGGCGCGAGCACTTGGTGCCCAGCGGCATGGGCCCAGTCTTCGGCGAGCCCAGGCGGGTCACACGAGGGCACAATTAGCAGCTTAAGCCACGAGCCGGGCACTTCTGCCGTCAGCCAAGGGGCCAGATGCTCGTCAAGCGCATCACGGAAGAAGCCATTAGGGTTGGAACACACCTCGTCGAGGCCTTTAAGCGAAGCCCGCTCAAGCCCCTCCTGTTGCAGCATTGACTCTTCGTCATCGCCGACCAGTCTCTTCTTCAGCTTGTCTAACGCCTTGCGCACCGCATGCTCAGTCGGCATCGTCGGCGCTGCGTAGTCAGCCAGTGGAATCAATTCGGTCAATGGGCACCGCCTTTGTGCACGCGTCTGCCTAAATCGGCTGTGCCGATGGTAGCCGACACGGAGCGCATGTTTAAGTAAAGGTGATCTGCACGTGGCCGGCAACGCCAAGCTTTTAAGCAGCGGCCTCGCGACTGCCAGAGAATATCTGCGTAGTGCGACCTCGCTCACTACGCGACTGGCGTTTAAACAGCAGGCGATTCGCCGCCATATCCCCTGCCCCATTTCCCTGAATTGAGCTTAGGAGCGCGGCCCCATGATCTGTTTCAGTACCTCTGGGCTCGGTGCGCCGAGTTGCTGGCGTAACTGGCCGTTTTCGTCTTTAT
>JAWWDH010000508.1:0-2499 GCA_033720015.1 Pseudomonas sp. | reverse complement strand
CGTCCTGCTCGGATTCACAGCGTTCCTGCTGTTGGAAATCACCGTGTTTACACAGGTCGCGAAACTCGCTGTTCAGCTGCTGCATAGCCGCCTCGTTCAACGCATGGTTAAGGCGGATGACGTAGCGCTCATTGAGCCAACGGCTGGAGTGGTAGTTGCGGTAGAACTGGGCGATCGCTTCGGCTGCCTCTTCAGCGCTGTGCACTAGGCGCAGCAGGTGCATGTCGCTGGGCAGGATGTAGCCGTTGTCCTGCAGTTGCTCGCGGATAAACGTCAGGGCGCTGGTCCAGAACGTGCCGCCCGGTTGATCGAGCAACACTACTGGCACCAATGGGCTTTTACCCGTCTGGATCAAGGTCAGCACTTCTAGCGCTTCGTCGAGGGTGCCGAAACCACCTGGGCAAAGTACCAAGCCATCGGCTTCCTTGACGAAGAACAGCTTGCGCAAAAAGAAGAAGTGGAACGGCAGCAGGTTGTTGCTGCCTTGCACGGTGGCATTGGCATCTTGCTCGAAGGGCAGGGTGATATTGAAACCCAGGCTGTTTTCCAGCCCCGCACCTTCGTGTGCGGCGGCCATGATGCCGCCGCCGGCACCGGTAATGACCATTAGGTTGTGTTTGGCCAGGGTCTCGCCGAGGTCGCGAGCCAGACGGTACATCGGATGATTTGCCGGGGTACGTGCTGAACCAAACACGGTCACCTTGCGTCGCCGTTTGAACTGCTCAAGCGCGCTGAAGGCATGCTCCATCTCGCGCAAGGTTTGTTGCATGATCTTCGCGTCCCAGCGGTTGCGGTCCGCCTGCGCCATACGCACAACCGTGTTGAGCATGGCCTGGTAGAGCTTGATGTTGGGGCTGTCAGGTGGCGTTACCAGCTTGCTCAGCTCTTCCACTTTAGTGTTCAGGTCGACGCCACTGATCTGAAAGTGCCGGGACAGATAATCATCCGATTCATAGGGCATACAACATCTCCTTCAGGTTACTGGCCGAAGCTGCGCATTGTTGAGTCGGCCGTGTCCTGAGTATGCCTGGCGGCTAATGCTTTGTGCGGCGCAGGCTGCTGGACGATTGCCAGCAGCCTTGTCTCGGCCACCTTCAGAGAGCGATTTGCTCGCCAGGCTCAGGAATGTTAGCGATCCAGTTCAGGCGCTCGCGCAAGGCCAGCTGCAGGGCCTGCATTTTTTCCAGTTCGCCATGCACCAGATACAGCTCGGGGTGATGGTCGAAATGGCTGACCCAGTCAATCAGTTGCGACTGGCCGGCGTGTGCCGAGAAACCGCCAAGGGTATGCACTTTGGCTTTTACCGCGATGCGTTGGTGGAGGACTTTCACATGCTCTGCGCCATCGACGATATTGCGCCCGAGCGTGCCCTTGGCCTGAAAGCCCGGAAAGATCAGGTGGCAGTCCTCGCGCCAGAGATTGTGCTTGAAGTGGTGAACGATCCGGCCGCCTGTGCACATGCCGCTGCCGGCGATGATGATCGCGCCGCTTTTTATCCGGTTGATTGCCATCGACTCCTCAGGCGTGGGCGTGCAGCGCAGGATCGGCAGCCAGTCTTCAATACGTTTGCTGCCGTGCGCCTGAAACTCCGCGCGCTCCTCACTGGCAAACTGGTCTTGAAAGCGCGAGTAGATGGCGTTGGCGCGAATCGCCATGGGGCTGTCGAGGAACACTACTTGCTGAGGTAAGCGGCCTTCGTGATAGAAGCAGCCCAGATAGTAGATCAGGTCTTGCGTGCGGCCGACGGCGAACGAGGGGATGAGCACGTTGCCACCGTCACGATGAGCCTGCTGCAGAATTTCCACGAGTTCATCTAGGGTGTCTTCGCTGCAGCGGTGGTCGCGATCACCGTAGGTCGACTCAAGCAGTACCACATCTGCCTGCTTGAGTGTGCTGGGGTGTTGCATCAAGGGTGAGCAGGTATTGCCCAGGTCGCCGGAGAACACCAGGCGGCGGGTCAGGTGATGGTCCTGTACTGCAATTTCGACAATCGCCGAACCGAGGATATGCCCGGCATTGTGGAAGGTTACTTGCACGCCTTTGGCCACTTCCCGGGTTTCGCCATAGAGCATGGGCCTACGCTGGCTCAGGGCCTGTTCCGCATCGGCTTTGGTGTAAAGCGGGCTGATGGCGGTTTTGCCCATACGCGCCCGCCACTTGTTTTCCCACTCGGCGTCTTTCTCCTGAATAAAGGCTGAATCGAGCAACATCAGCTCCATTAACTCAGAGGTCGCATCGGTGGCGAAGATCGGCCCGCGGTAGCCTGCGGCCGAGAGCTTGGGCAGCAGGCCGGTATGGTCAATGTGCGCATGGGATACCACCACGGCATCCAGGCTCTTCGGATCAAAGGGGAACGCTGCGCGGTTACCTTCGTTCTCTTCACGGCGGCCTTGGCGCATGCCGCATTCGAGCAGAACCTTCGCGCCATCGCGGCTTTCGATCAGGTAGCAGGAACCGGTGACCTGTTGAATGGCGCCGAGGAAGTTGAGCAGGGCCATG
>JAWWDH010000507.1:0-2511 GCA_033720015.1 Pseudomonas sp. | reverse complement strand
TTCTTCCGCCCGGCCCTGGGCGGCGACTTGGCCGCCCTGCGCGGCATGGCCAAGTACCTCCTGCAATGGCACCGCGAGGCACTGGCCAAAGGCGAGCCGGCGGTATTCGACCTGGCCTTTATCGCTGAACACACCGACGGCGTGGACGACTACCTGGCGTTGCTCGACGCCAGCAACTGGGACTCGCTGGTCGAGCAGTCCGGCCTGAGCCTGGATGACTTGCAGCACGCGGCTCTGCTCTACCGCCGCGCCGAGCGGGTAATCATCTGCTGGGCCATGGGCATCACCCAGCACCACAACTCGGTGGCGACCATCCAGGAAATCGTCAACCTGCAGCTGCTGCGCGGCAACCTTGGCCGGCCCGGTGCCGGCCTGTGCCCGGTGCGCGGCCACAGCAACGTGCAGGGCGACCGCACCATGGGCATTAATGAGCGGCCCTCCACGGCCTTTCTCGATGCGCTGGAGCAACGCTTCCAGTTCCAGGTGCCGCGCCAACAGGGCCACAACACCGTCGAGGCGATCAATGCCATGCTCGACGGTCAGGCCAAGGTGTTTATCGGTCTGGGCGGCAACTTTGCCCAGGCCACCCCGGACAGCCCGCGCAGCCATATCGCCCTGAGCCGCTGCGCCCTGACCGTGCAGATCAGCACCAAGCTCAACCGCAGCCACCTGACTACCGGTGGCGATGCATTGATCCTGCCGTGCCTCGGCCGTACCGATATCGACCACCAGGAAGGAGGCTCGCAGGCAGTCACCGTGGAAGACTCATTCAGCATGATCCACGCCTCCTACGGCCAGCTCGAACCGCTGTCAAAGCAGATGCGTTCGGAACCGGCAATCGTCGCCGGCATCGCCAAGGCCACCTTGGGTGATCATCCCGTGGACTGGGATGCACTGATTGCCGACTACAGCCGCATCCGCCTGCTGATTGCCGAGACCATTCCCGGCTTCAGCGACTTCAACCAGCGCCTGCAGCACCCCGGCGGCTTCTACCTGGGCAATGCGGCGGCTGAACGGCGCTGGCTCACGGCCAACCAAAAAGCCAATTTCAAGGCCAACCCGCTGCCCGCCGACCTGCTGCCACCCCAGGTGCGCAACAGCGGGCAGACACCGCACCTGATCCTGCAGACCCTGCGTTCCCACGACCAGTACAACACCACTATCTATGGCCTGGACGACCGTTATCGCGGCGTCAAAGGCCAGCGCCAGGTGCTGTTTGCCAATGAAGCCGACATCCTGCGCCTAGGTTTTCAGCCGGGGCAGAAGGTCGATATCCAATCGATCTGGGATGACGGCATCGAGCGCAAGGTCACCGGCTTTACCCTGCTGGCCTTTGATATTCCCGCTGGCCAGGCTGCTGCCTACTACCCGGAAGCCAATCCATTGGTGCCTTTGGCCAGCTACGGCGAGGGCAGTTTTACCCCAACCTCGAAGTACGTCGCCATCCGCCTACAGGCCAGCCAAGTCGCGCCGCGCATCCTATGAACAGGCGGATATGTGCTGCTATTCACAGGCGCGACCAGCGGCAGGGAATTTTTCGCCAATACAGCGTCTAAGACTGCACCTCGGCCTTTATCAATAAAGCGCTGAGGTGCGGATGCCTGGCCCGAAGACAACGGCCGTTATACAAGCGCACCGCCTGACCATTTATCGAAGAAGGTTGCCGTATGCGTACATTATGTTCTGCGCTGTTATTCAGTGCCTTGGTCACCCCTCTCGCCTTCGCTGGCGACACAGGCAAAGTGGCCATTGGTGGTGGTATTGGTGGAGCCTTGGGCAACGTGATTGGCCAACAGGTCGGCGGTAGCACCGGCGCGGCCATTGGTGCAGGCTTGGGCGGCGCTGCCGGCGGGGTGATTACTGCACGCGATGGCAAGAAGACCGAAGCCGCGCTGGGTGGCGGCCTCGGCGCCGCGGGTGGTTCGGTATTGGGTAACAAGGTTGGCGGCAGCACAGGCTCAACTATCGGTGCTGGCCTGGGTGGCGCAGCCGGTGGTGCACTGGCCAACGAATACGCGGGTGGCGGTAAGCGTGACCACGACCATGGCCACTACCATGGCAAGAAGCATAAGAAGCACAAAAAACACTGGAAGTACGACGACTAAGTAACGGGTTCCGATAACAAAAAGCCGCCTAAAGGCGGCTTTTTGTTGGGCGTGTGTCTAACGCTTTTGTGGGCAAAGCTTTGGCCGCGACAGCTGCGTTAAAGGCTCGCGGCTAAAACGCTGCCTACACGCCTTGAGTATTCGGCTTGTCGATGTGCAGAACTGCCAGCGCCGCGCGCAACCTCTCAGGTATAGGTACTGGGCGGTTGCTCTGACGGTCGACAAACACATGCACAAAGCGCCCGGCCGCACAGGCCTCATCTTCGCCGGCCTTGAACACCGCCAACTCATATTGCACCGAGCTATTGCCCAGCTTGCCGACACGCAAGCCGATCTCGATGCGCTCGGGGAAGGCAATTGAGGCGAAATAGTCGCAACTAGAGCTGACCACAAAGCCGACCACGCT
>JAWWDH010000506.1:0-2526 GCA_033720015.1 Pseudomonas sp. | reverse complement strand
TACCACTGCATCTATGGCCACGGCAGCGAGGCCGAACTGACCTGCAGCGAGGCCGGTGTGGTCGGCCCGCTGGTGGGCCTGGTGGGCAGCTTGCAAGCGCTGGAAGCCTTGAAGCTGCTGGCGCAGTTTGGCGAACCTATGGTTGGACGTTTGCTGCTGATCGATGCTTTGGGCAGCCGCTTCCGTGAGCTGCGGGTCAAGCGCGATCCGGGTTGCAGCGTCTGTGGTGGCCATGCCGAGTAACGCATCAAAAGGCGCGCCGATTGGCGTGTTTGACTCCGGCGTCGGCGGGCTGTCGGTGTTGCGCGAGATTCGTGCGCTGCTGCCTAACGAGTCGCTGCTGTATGTCGCCGACAGTGGTCATGTGCCCTATGGCGAAAAGAGTCCGGAGTTTATCCGTGAGCGTTGCCGGGTCCTGGCCGAGTTTCTCCTCGCTCAAGGCGCCAAGGCGCTGGTGCTGGCCTGTAATACCGCCACGGTGGCAGGGGTTGCCGAGCTGCGTGAGCGTTATCCGCAGTTGCCGCTGGTGGGCATGGAACCGGCGGTCAAGCCAGCGGCTGCCGCCACTCAGAGCGGCGTGGTCGGTGTGCTGGCCACTACCGGCACACTGAAAAGTGCCAAATTCGCCGCCTTGCTCGACCGTTTTGCCAGCGATGTACGGGTAATTACCCAGCCTTGTCCGGGGCTGGTCGAGCGCATCGAAGCGGGTGATCTGGACGGCGCGGCGACTCGCGAGTTGCTGCGGGGTTTTGTTGCACCGTTACTGGCGCAAGGCTGCGATACGCTGATCCTTGGCTGCACCCATTACCCCTTTATCAAACCATTACTGCGCAGCTTGGTGCCCGAGTCGATCAGCCTGATTGATACGGGTGCTGCGGTGGCGCGGCAAGTCCAGCGCTTACTGGCTGAGCGTGATCTACTTGCCGCGGGCCCCGCGCAGGCCACGCAGTTTTGGTCCAGCGCTGAGCCGCAGGCCATGCAGCAGGTCCTGCCCCTGCTGTGGGGCGCGGCGGCCAAGGTTAATGCGCTGCCGTAGCGGTTGATCCGTGCTGGACTATCCACTGGCCGAAGTCTTTCTATACTCCTTGGCAGCGCTTGCGCGCTCATCTATGGGGTGGAAAAGGATAATGCCATGAGCAAAATAATGACTCTGGCTGCGCTGGCAGCCTTGGCGTGGGGGCAGGTCAGTGCCGTGCAGGCGATGGACCTGAGTGTTGCGGTTGGGCAAACCGGCGATTCAACCATGACCTATCGCCTGGGCACGCAGTTGGACTTTCAGCAAAGCTGGTTTGCCAGCGATGTCGGTCGCCTGAGCGGCTATTGGGATGCGGCCTACACCTACTGGGATGGCGACAAGACGGCCAGTAACCACAGCCTGTCGCTCAGTCCGGTATTGGTTTATGAGTTTGCCGGCGAGCGCTTCAAGCCCTATATCGAAGCGGGGATTGGGCTGGCGGCTTTTTCCAGCACCGAGCTGGAGGACAACGACCTAGGCTCGTCGTTGCAGTTTGAAGACCGCATCGGCTTTGGTCTGCGCTTTGCCGACCAGGAGGTTGGTGTACGGGCGCTGCATTACTCCAACGCGGGGCTGAAAAAGCCCAATGACGGGGTTGAGAGTTATAGCCTGCATTACCGTTTAAGTTTCTAGCGGGTTGTGGCGCTAAAAGAAAACCGGGTCGCGACCCGGTTTTTTTCGGTTTGCCTTCTGCGGCAGGCAGTCTTTGGCATCGTTGCGCGCTGTCAGCGGTAGATGCTCGACATACCCTTGCGCTCATCCAGGCATTCGGGAGAGGCGGTTTCGAATTCGCGGCAAATCAGTGGGCGCACTTCGTAGATGGTGCAACGCATGGTGTTGCGGTCCAGCGCCGCGCACCAACCGTCATCCAGGCGCAGCATGACTTCGCCGCCCCAGTCGTCGTTATCGATATAACGTTTAGGCACGCCGGTATCGGTGATCAACATCACCTCAAGCTGGCAGCAACAGGCCGCGCAGTTACTGCAGCTGACTGCGGGCTCGCTTGGCAGTTGGGTCAGGGGGATGTGTTGGCTCATGTCGCGCAGTGTACGCCATGGCGAAAGACGTGGCGCCTGCTGCCGACATCTAGGCGCAGGCTCGAGTACACCAGGCTGAGCCGTCTTATGCTGAACGGCGCGCGCGCTGGCTCTGCTCGTGCTGGCTGCGATAAAGCTTGGCGAAGCCGTGCAGCACGGGCATTACCAAAGCCCAGATGGCACCGATCAATAACAGACTCTGCCAGGTACCGTAGGGCAAACCTACGCCGGCAATTTGTGCGCCGGCATAATAGGACAGCGGTGCGGCGACGCCCCCCAGCAAGCTGCCGCGCCACCAAGGCTGTGCAGTCCAGGCCAGGCAATGATTGAGCGTGGTTGCCAGCAGCAGCCACAAACAGGCGAGCCACAGCGGAATCAAGGTGCGCGGCTCGCCGAAATCAAACACGCCGAGATTCAGCAGAAAACTGTCCAGCGCGCTGCCCGCGATAAACACGCTGACCAACAATTTGCCTT
>JAWWDH010000505.1:0-2550 GCA_033720015.1 Pseudomonas sp. | reverse complement strand
GGTCTGCAGGGGCTGGGCATCACCTTTATCACCATCGGTCTGATGTCTCTGGGCTTCATGTCCTTCTCCGGCGTGCAGTTGTAAGGAAGGGATGAATAGATGATTAATATAGAAATCTTCATCGCCATCGGCATGTTCACCGCCATTGTGCTGGCGTTGGTGCTGATCATTCTCGCCGCGCGCGCCAAGCTGGTTTCCAGCGGTGACGTGAGCATCGAGATCAACGGCGAAAAAACCATTGTGGTGCCAGCCGGCGGCAAGTTGCTGCAGACCTTGGCAGCCAACAATATCTTCCTGTCGTCGGCTTGTGGCGGCGGCGGTACCTGCGCCCAGTGCAAGTGTGTGGTCGAGCACGGTGGCGGTGAAATGCTGCCGACCGAAGAAGCGGCGTTCACCCGTCGCGAAGCCAAGGCTGGCTGGCGCTTGTCCTGCCAGACCCCGGTCAAGCAGGACATGAAGATCGAGGTGCCGGAAGAAGTCTTCGGTGTGAAGAAGTGGGAATGCACCGTTGAGTCCAACCCGAACGTGGCCACCTTCATCAAGGAGTTGACGCTGAAGTTGCCGGAAGGTGAGAACGTCGACTTCCGCGCCGGTGGCTACGTGCAGCTGGAATGCCCGCCGCACGAAGTGCATTACAAAGACTTCGATATTCAGCCTGAATATCGCGGCGACTGGGACAAGTTCAACCAGTGGAAGTACGTATCCAAGGTCGAGGAGACCGTGATCCGTGCTTACTCCATGGCCAACTACCCGGAAGAAGTGGGCTTGGTGAAGTTCAATATCCGTATTGCTTCGCCGCCACCGGGCAAAGATGATTTGCCGCCGGGCCAGATGAGTTCCTGGGTGTTCAGCCTCAAGCCAGGTGACAAGGTCACGGTATACGGTCCGTTTGGTGAGTTCTTCGCCAAGGAAACCGAAGCCGAGATGGTGTTTATCGGCGGTGGTGCCGGTATGGCGCCGATGCGTTCGCACATCTTCGACCAGCTCAAGCGCTTGAAATCGACCCGCAAGATCAGCTTCTGGTACGGCGCGCGCTCCATGCGCGAGGCCTTCTACAACGAAGAGTACGATCAGCTGCAGGCCGAGAACCCGAACTTCACCTGGCATCTGGCGTTGTCTGATCCGCAGCCGGAAGACAACTGGACGGGGCTCAAAGGCTTTATCCATAACGTGCTGTACGAAAATTACCTGAAGGACCACAAGGCGCCTGAGGAATGCGAGTTCTACATGTGCGGTCCGCCCATGATGAACGCCGCGGTCATCAAGATGCTGGTTGACTTGGGTGTGGAGGAGGAAAACATCCTGCTCGACGACTTCGGCGGCTAAGCGTGAGCTCAGTGCTACTACGGCCCGTTATTGCTGTCAGCTTGCTGGCAGCCTTAACGGGCTGCTTGGTTTCAGAGCGGGTAGAAGAGTTCACTGGCCCGACTATGGGCAGTACGTACTCGATCAAGTACGTGCGCACCCAGGACTCGCCCAGCGCGGAGCTTCTCAAGCGTGAGGCTGACGCCATCCTGGCTGAGGTCGACAAGCAGATGTCGACCTACCGTGACGATTCCGTTATCGAGCAATTCAATCAGGCGCCGGCCGGTAGCTGTCAAAGCATGCCAGGGCCAGTGCTGGAGTTGGTCGAAGCGGGGCGGGTGCTCAATGAGCAGAGTCAGGGTGCTTTCGATCTGACCCTTGAGCCTTTGCTCAACCTCTGGGGCTTTGGCCCCAAGGCGCGCGTGGAGAAAGTGCCAACGCCTGAGCAACTCTCAGCTGCGCGTGAGCGTATCGGTATGCAGCATCTGCGGCGTGTCGGTGAGCAGCTGTGCAAGGACGTCGATGTTCAGGTGGATTTCAACAGTATTGCCGCCGGTTATGCCGTAGACCGTGTGGTGCAGCGCCTTACGCAGTTAGGCGTCAGCAGCTACCTGGTGGAAATAACCGGTGAGCTGAAGGCCGCCGGTAAAAAGCCCGATGGCCAGCCGTGGCGCATTGGTCTTGAAGCGCCGCAAGAGGGCGAGCGTGTTGCCCAGCGCGTGCTCGCACTTGATGGTTACGGGGTTTCTACCTCAGGTGATTACCGTAATTACTTCGAGGAGAATGGCCGGCGTTACTCGCACACCCTTGATCCGCTGAGCGGTGCCCCCATCACTCACACCTTGGCGGCCGTCACGGTGGTCGATAAATCGACCTTACGCGCCGATGGCCTGTCTACTGTACTGATGGTGATGGGCACTGAACGTGGTGTGGAATTTGCTGAGCGCATGGGCATCGCCGCGTTTTTCGTGACCCGCGAAGGTGACGCCTTCGTCACACAGGGTACGCAGGCTTTTGAGCAGCTATTTGCTGCAGGAGACGAACAATGACTTTTTTAGTGGTGTTTCTGGTCATGGTGCTGGTAGTGGGCATGATGGCTGTCGGCGTGATCATGGGCCGTAAGCCGATCGCCGGCTCTTGCGGGGGGATCGCCAACCTGGGTATCGAGAAGGAATGCTCGATCTGTGGCGGTAGCCGTGAGAAGTGCGAAGAGATCAACAGTGACGCGCCAGCCGATACTCAAGC
>JAWWDH010000504.1:0-2553 GCA_033720015.1 Pseudomonas sp. | reverse complement strand
TGCGTAATAAGCTGCCAGAAAATGCCCATTGGGCAGCCTTCGGCATCGGTCGCCACCAGATGCCCATGGTAGCTCAGGCGGTACTACTAGGTGGCCATGCCCGCGTCGGCCTGGAAGACAATCTCTTTCTCAAAAAAGGCATCCTGGCCACTAACGGCCAACTGGTAGAGCATGCCGCCACGCTAATCGACAACCTGGGTGGCCGAGTGATGACACCCGCAGAAACTCGCGCGCACCTCAACTTACGGGATCCGCATAGCAAACATTCCTCCGCGCCAGCTACAGGGGGTCAAGCATGAGTCAACAGCTATCGGTTATAGGCACGGGCGTTATTGGCAATGGCTGGATCGCGCGCGCTCTGGCGCGGGGCTGGGACGTCGTGGCCTTTGATCCAGACCCTGATGCGCCACTGCGTACTCGCGCCTTCGTTGACAATGCCTGGGGATCTTTGCAGCGCCAGGGCCTAGCCGAGGGTGCCAGCCCCCAGCGGCTGCGCTTCGTGGAAAGCCTTGAGGCAGCGGTTGAAGGCGCCGACCTGATCCAGGAAAACGTACCAGAACGACTCGCGCTAAAGCGTGAGACACTTGCCGCTCTGGATGCCGCAGCAGCTCCAAATGTCTTGATCGGATCGTCAACATCCGGCTTCAAGCCCACCGATTTGCAACATGCCTGCACACGGGCACCGGGGCGTGTGATCGTCGCGCATCCCTTTAATCCCGTTTATTTACTGCCACTCGTGGAGCTGGTGGGCGGGGAAGCCACCACGTCTGACGAGCTAGCACGTGCCCAGGCCCTCTACCAAACACTCGCCATGCGCCCGCTGGTCGTGCGCCGGGAAATCGAGGGGCATATTGCCGACCGTCTGATGGAAGCGCTCTGGCGTGAGGCGCTGCACCTAGTCAACGATGGCGTGGCAACAACCGAAGAAATAGATGCCGCCGTCGTCTACGGCTGTGGTTTGCGTTGGTCGCTAATGGGTACCTTTCTCACCTTTCATTTGGCTGGTGGCGAGTCAGGGATGCGCCACATGCTTGAGCAGTTCGGTCCAGCGTTAAAACTGCCGTGGACAAAGCTTGAAGCTCCCGAGCTTACCAACGAGCTTATTGATCGCGTGGTAGAAGGCTGCGAGCATCAAGCCGCCGGTCGCTCGGTGGCCGAGCTTGATAGCCGCCGTGATGACTTTCTTGTTGAACTGCTCGGCTTAGTACAAAAATATTGGCCTGAAGCCGAAGGTTTGGAAGGACGTATCTAATGATTATTTTGCAAAGCCGCGTTGCCTCAGAGTGGGTCGATTACAACGGCCATATGAACGACGCCGAATATGCCCGGGTCTTCTCACTGGCGGTAGAAGAACTCATGGAGCATATCGGCTTAGATAGCGCAGGCCGAGCATGCTACGGCTACACGATCTACACCCTTGAAACGCACCTTTGTTATCGCCGCGAGGCCCATGAAGGACAGCCACTCAGCGTGGAGCTGACCCTGCTGGATCACGATACCAAACGGCTACATATTTTCTTCAAGTTACAGGATGAGGCAGGCAATCTGCTTGCTACCAGCGAGCAGATGCTGATGGGCATTGATATCAATACCACTCGCCCTGCGCCTTTCCCTGCCCCCGTTGAAGAAGCCATTGCGGCTCTACCCCAAGCTGAGCCTTCGGTCTGGCCAGAGCTGGCCGGCCGCACTATTGCCATACGGCGATAACGGCACAGCAAAACCACATAACAAAACCACATAACAAAGCAACACTAAAAAATAATGAGAACCGTCCATCAGTACGGACGGCTCACCGGGATTGCCGGCCCGACGTCCGGCCTAAGAGGACAAGCATATCGCTACGCCAACCTCCCCTCATCGACCCACGCCGCCATCGCATAACAACTCACCCAAGGCCGAACTCAGTACTGACTACATGGTGACAGAGCTCGCCCAGGACGGTTTCTTCCAAGGCATGCACAAGGGAATGACGCTAACCGCGAGCGGCCTAGTGCTGCTGTTCGTACTTTTCACCGGGCTTGGCTCAGATACAGCGGGCAGCGTGTTCGGAGCAACACGTGCCTGGATTGAGAGCACGTTCAGCGGTTATTACCTAATTACCGTCATGCTGCTACTAGCGGTCTGCGCTTTCATTGTCTTCAGCCGCTATGGAAGCGTAAGGCTTGGCGCTGACGACAGCCGCCCAGAGTTCAGCAACTTTGCATGGTTCTCGATGCTCTTCTCAGCAGGTATCGGCATTGGCATCCTGTTTTTTGGCGTTGCTGAGCCTGTCTTCTATCTCGACAATACTGGCGCCTTTGGCTATCCCAACAATCCTCATGCCGACATGGCAGGTGCCGCCGCCATCGGTCACGAGCGCGCTATCGATGCGTTACGCGTCACCGTTTTTCACTGGGGCCTTCACGGCTGGGCTATCTACGTGATTGTCGGTATGTCGCTGGCGTATTTTGCTTATCGAAAAGGGTTGCCGCTAGCACTGCGCTCGGCGCTTTATCCTTTTATCGGTGAACGCATCTTCGGCCCTATCGGCCATCTTTTCGATATTCTCGGGGT
>JAWWDH010000503.1:0-2561 GCA_033720015.1 Pseudomonas sp. | reverse complement strand
CCGCAATGGCAATGCATTCGGGTGATTCACGATGAACAGGGCGAGATCAGCCATTACGTGGCGGTGTTCTCCGACATCAGCGCGCTGAAACGCTCGCAACGCGAACTGGACTACCTGGCGCACCATGACCCGTTGAGCAACCTGCCCAACCGTTTACTGTTTACCGAGCGCGTCGAGCAGGCCCTGGAGCGCACGCGCATTGACGGGCAATCTGGCGCGGTGCTGCTGATCGACCTCGACCACTTCAAGCACATCAATGAAAGCCTCGGTCACAGCATCGGTGACCTGCTGCTCAAGGACGTCGGCGAGCGTCTTAGCCAGCAACTCGCTAAACGCATGACCCTGGCGCGCCTGGGCGGCGACGAATTCGGCCTGCTCGACGAGAGCTGCCGCAGCGCCGAGCAGGCCGCCGTGATGGCGCAACGCCTGCAGGCTTGTCTGACCCCGGCCTTTAAGGTCAGCCAGCAAGAGCTGTTTATCACGGCCAGCATCGGCATCAGCCTCTACCCCGGCGACGCCAACGATGTCGGGCAGGTATTGCGTAATGCCGATTCGGCGCTGTTCAAGGCCAAGAGCAGCGGTCGCGAGAACTATGCGTTCTACAGCCAGGAGTTGACCACCCAGGCACGCCAGCGCGTTGAGCTGGCCAGCGCGCTGCGCCATGCCCTCGACCATCAGGAGCTGCGCGTCTACTACCAACCACTGATCTGCCTGGGCAGCCGGGAGCTGATCGGCGTCGAAGCGCTGGTGCGCTGGCAGCATCCACAGCGAGGCCTGGTAGCACCCGGCGAATTTATCCCGGTGGCCGAAGAAACCGGGCTGATCGGCGCAATCGATGCCTGGGTGCTAGAGCACAGTTGCCGGCAGATGGTTGCCTGGCAACGCGCAGGCACTGCGCTGAAGTTTGTCGCGGTAAACGTCTCCAGCCGTCTATTCAGCCGTGGTGAACTGGATCAGCGGGTGGCTGAGGTGCTGCGCGATAGCGGCCTCGATCCCGCTTGCCTGGAGCTGGAGGTGACTGAAAGCGCGGTGATGGACAATCCCGATGCGGCGCTGGCCTTGCTCCAACGTTTACGCGCACTCGGCATACGCCTGGCCATCGATGACTTCGGCACCGGCTACAGTTCCCTGGCACGCCTCAAGCGCCTGCCGGTGCACAAGCTCAAACTCGACCAAAGCTTTGTCCGCGGCCTGCCGCATGACCCGAGCGATCTAGCCATCACCCGCGCGGTCATCGGCCTCGGCCACAGCCTGGGGCTCAAGGTGCTGGCCGAGGGCATTGAACGGCTCGAGCAAGTCGAGTTGCTTCAGCAACTCGGTTGCGACCATGCGCAGGGCTATTATTTCGGGCATCCTCAACCTGCAGAACAACTGGCCGCACACTTAGCATCACGCCCCGACACGCTACGGACTTAGGCATAACCCATGCTCGTAATGATTCTTGAAGACGACAGTTGGATCGCCGACCTGCTCAAACAGATCGTCCTCAGCCTGCGCCCCGCTTGCCAAGTGGTATGCCTGGACAACGTCAGCGCCGCCCTGCAGGAGTGGCAGCAACGCCCGGCTGACTTAATCATCAGCGACTGGAACCTGCCGGACGGCCCCGGCACCCGCTTGCTGGAGCAAGTTCGTCACGACAACAGCAGCACACCGCTGGTGGTGATCACCGGCCGCTCTGACCGCGCCAGCGTACTGGCCGTGCGTGCCTTGCAAATCAACGCGTTTATCAGCAAGCCGTTTCAAGCCGCGCATGTTGCCGCCAGCCTGGAAACCCTATTACCGCCAGAGACTGATGAGCCCCCCGCACAGGCCAGCGCAGCCCAACACGACCTGCTCGCGCACCTGCACAGCCTACCCAGTAGCGAGCTGCAATTACCGCTCAAGGCGCATGTCCGCGATCGCCTCATGCAAAGCTTCAAAGGCGAGCAAATCGATCTGCGCGAGTTGGCCAGTGAATGGCAACATGACCCCGCGCTCAGTGCCCGCCTGCTTAGCGTCGCCAATAGCAGCGCCTACAACCCAGTTGGCAAACCCTGCGCCAACCTGCTCGAAGCGCTGCAGAAACTGGGCGCCAACAACAGCCTCAACCTGGCCATGGGCCTGGCACTGCGTCACTCCAGCGCACTGGAGAACCCACTGCTGAGCATGTTTGCCCAGGCGCACCTGGACAGCACCGAGCAATTAATCGAGCGCAGCACCAGCCTCGCCCGCCAATGTGCCCTGGACCCGGCACCGTTCCACTGCGCCGCGCTGCTGCACCGCATGGGCGAATTGTGCGTGCTGTACCAGGCGCAGGTGTGGCAGGACAGTGGCCAGAGCTTCAGCGAAGAGCAAGTCATGCAGGCCATTGATCAATTCAGCGGCCCCTTTGCCATCAGCATCAAGGCCCAGTGGCACTTGCCGATGCACCTGCGCGAACTGATCGGTGCGTGCTACGGCCTGCCGAGCAATAACGTCAAACGCGAGAATATCCTCATGCGCTTGGCTGCCTGCGAACTCAACAGCACGCCCGATGACCCCGAGCAGGCACGCCTGCGCAGACTGGCAGGCCTGGCCTGAAT
>JAWWDH010000502.1:0-2569 GCA_033720015.1 Pseudomonas sp. | reverse complement strand
TGTGGCTTTTCAGCCAGCGATCCGTGCGGGTTCGGGCGAGGCCCTGTTCCGAGAGAATCATCGGCACATCTCGCCAATTAACTGCGCTGGGATGTTTCACCTGCTCATCACTTAATAGCTGGGATGACAGTGGGCCGATAAAGCACAGTTCGGAGCGCGCGATCGGTTGGAACTCGACGCCAGTCGGTAGGCTGTCGGGGCGGGCGCCGATGGCAATGTCTTCCAGGCCTTCTTGTATGCGTTCCACCGCTTTAGCGGCGTCACCTGTGTGCAGCTTCATCTCAATGCGCGGGTAGTCCTGGCGAAAGTTGCTCAGGATGTCGTAGAGAAAGCTGTAGCTGGCCGTTACCGAGCAATACAGCGAAAGCTCCCCATGCAGAACCAATTGATCCTGTTTGAAGGCCTGGCGCATGGCTTGCCAGCCGCTTATTACGTCTTTTGCATACTCGCGAAACTGGATTCCCTCACGGGTCAAACGAACCGAGCGGTTGTCTCGAAGAAACAGCGGTGCTCCGAGTTCGTCCTCAAGTTGTTTGATGCTACGGCTGAGCGCGGAGGGGCTAACGTGCAGCTCGCGGCTGGTTTTGCCGAAGTGCAGGTTGTCGGCCAAAGAAAGAAAAAGTCTAAGGGAGTGGTTATCCATGATCATTTCAAATATCGGCATGTTGTGTTGCAAATATATCATTTTACGCAACGGTGCTGATCACTTAAGGTGTCTCCGTCGCGGTGCTTGCACCCACCTATTTCGATTAGAAGAGCCAAGAACATGAAAGTTTATTACGACAAAGACTGTGACCTCTCGATCATCCAGGGTAAGAAAGTTGCCATCATTGGTTACGGCTCCCAGGGTCACGCCCAAGCGTGCAACTTGAAAGACTCCGGCGTTGACGTGACTGTGGGTCTGCGTAAAGGCTCGGCCACCGTTGCCAAGGCTGAAGCCCATGGCCTGAAAGTAACTGACGTGGCCTCGGCTGTTGCCGCTGCTGATCTCGTTATGATCTTGACCCCGGATGAGTTCCAGTCGTCCCTGTACAAGAACGAAGTCGAGCCGAACATCAAGAAAGGCGCCACCCTGGCTTTCTCCCACGGCTTCGCAATTCACTACAACCAAGTAGTGCCGCGCGCTGACCTTGACGTGATCATGATCGCGCCGAAGGCTCCGGGTCACACCGTGCGTACCGAGTTCGTCAAAGGCGGCGGTATCCCTGACCTGATCGCTATCTACCAAGATGCTTCCGGCAACGCCAAAAACGTTGCCCTGTCCTACGCGTCGGGCGTTGGTGGTGGTCGTACCGGTATCATCGAAACCACGTTCAAAGACGAAACTGAAACCGATCTGTTCGGCGAGCAAGCCGTACTGTGCGGCGGTACCGTTGAATTGGTTAAAGCGGGCTTTGAAACGCTGGTTGAAGCCGGCTATGCGCCTGAAATGGCTTACTTCGAGTGCCTGCACGAACTGAAGCTGATCGTTGACCTCATGTACGAAGGCGGTATCGCCAACATGAACTACTCGATCTCCAACAACGCCGAATACGGCGAGTACGTGACCGGCCCAGAAGTCATCAACGCCGAATCCCGTCAGGCGATGCGCAACGCTCTTAAGCGCATTCAGGACGGTGAGTACGCCAAGATGTTCATCAGCGAGGGCGCAACCAACTATCCTTCGATGACCGCCAAGCGTCGTAACAATGCGGCCCACGGTATCGAAGTCATCGGCGAGCAACTGCGCTCCATGATGCCTTGGATCGGTGCTAACAAAATTGTCGACAAGGCCAAGAACTAAGGTCTATTGATTGAAGAAAAACGCGGCCTTGGCCGCGTTTTTTCATTCTAGTGCGAGGCTTCTGGTATAAAGCCTGATCATTAAGTCAGGGCTGTCGGCGAATCATTGTCGGTAACGCCTGTCGATATTTTCCATCTCCGTTGCAAGGTGTTGTTCATGAACGAACGTCCAGAAGAGCCAAAACCGGCCCCCGACGCCGAAAGCATGCTGCCAATCGATGAGCATGAGGAAGAAGGACATGATGCGGAGGGGCGTAAGGTTCGTCATCGCGGCATCTATCTGCTGCCGAATTTGTTCACTACCGCCAACCTGTTCGCCGGCTTCTACGCGATCATCAATGCCATGAACGGCAATTTCTACGTGGCTGCTGCTGCGGTATTCGTGGCCATGGTGCTGGATAGCCTGGATGGGCGAGTGGCACGACTTACCAATACGCAGAGCGCTTTTGGTGCCGAATACGATTCGTTGTCCGATATGGTCGCCTTCGGTGTAGCTCCAGCATTGCTTGCTTTCGAGTGGGCGCTGGGCAGCATGGGCAAGGTCGGCTGGATGGTGGCGTTTATCTACGTCGCGGGAGCTGCCTTGCGCCTGGCGCGGTTCAATACCCAGGTTGGCACAGCGGACAAGCGTTTCTTCATCGGTTTGGCCAGCCCGGCGGCGGCCGGTGTAGTGGCAGGTACCGTCTGGGCCTTTAGCGACTTCGGCATTAAAGGCTCGAATATGGCCTTTGCAGTGGCGATGTTGGTGGCTGCCGCCGGCATGCTGATGGTCAGCAATATCAAGTAC
>JAWWDH010000501.1:0-2577 GCA_033720015.1 Pseudomonas sp. | reverse complement strand
GATCTGCCTGTTCAGCGGCACGCCGTTCACCTTCGAGTGGAACACCCGCTACATCGGCACTTTGCTGTACCTGGCGATTCCCGGCTCGGTGATCGGCTTTACCGCCTACCTGACCCTGGTCGGGCGCATGGGCCCCGAGCGGGCGGCGTATTGCACGGTGCTGTTTCCGGTGGTGGCGTTGAATATCTCGGTGTTTGCCGAGGGCTATCAATGGACCGCCCCAGCCTTGTTCGGCCTGCTGTTGGTGATGCTCGGCAACGTGCTGGTGTTTCGTAAGCCCAAGGAGTTGCCGGCAACTGCGGTGTTGGCGGCGAAGGGCTGATCGGGCCCTTCATCGGCAGCGATTAATCGCTGCGCTTGGTGTTAATGGAAAAGTCCTTATTCACCACGCGAACCTCGCGCTGCGGGAAGGGGATTTCATAGCCGTGTTCCTGCAGCGCTTCCAGAATCATTAATAGCAGGTCACCGCCGACGCGGTTTTTGCCGTCGTCGATGCCTTCCATCCAGAACTCAACGAACATGTTGATGCCAGAGTCACCAAAGCTATCGATTTCACAATCGGGGCGCTCCTCGAGCGGCACATCCTCACCGCTAAATACTTGTGGGTGGCTGGCCACTACGGCCTTGATAATTTCCACCAGCTTTCTGATGTCGGAGTGATAGGCGACGGAGAAATCCACCCGGTAGCGTTGGCTTTTGTCTTTGTGCGTCCAGTTGGTAAAAATCTCGGCGATGAACTTTTCGTTAGGCACGACAATGTCTTTGCCGTCGAAGGTTTCCAGGGTGGTTGAGCGCATGTTTAATTCGCGGACGATGCCCGTGCGGCCATCATCGAGTTCAACGTAATCGCCAATCGACACCGAGCGGTCCAGCAGGATGATGATGCCGGAAATAAAGTTCGAGGCAATGGCCTGCAAGCCCAAGCCGACACCCACACCAATGGCACCGCCAAACACCGCGAGGGTGGTCAGGTTGATGCCCATCACCTGCAAGATCAGCAGGGCCATGACGAAGAATATCGCCACCTCGAACAGCTTCGCGGCCACTTCGCGGGTGCGTATATCGAGGTTTTCCTGATGGGCGATAAATGAACGGCCAGTCTTGCTGCTAATACGTCCTAGCCAAAACAGCAGTGAACCAAAAATGGCCACGCGGGCGATGCCGTAAAGCGAAATCTCAATATTGCCGAGATTGATCGATATGGATTCGAGTATGGCGATCAAGCCACTGAGAATGCCCAGTAGGTGCAGAAGCAGCAGCGGTATGCCCAGCCACTTGAATACCCCGGCGACCATCCGGCTTTGCACAAAATTGCGGATGATCGAATAGAACAGCAGCAATATGGCAACTGTTAATGCGGTCTGCATCAGCCAGCTTTGGCCCAAGGCTTCGCCGCTTACCTCAACGGCGATGCGCAGCATTAAGATAGCGAACAGCGGAAAGATTAAACCGCCCACTCGGCTAACCAATTTGCGCAAAGGATGCGTAACAGACTTTTCTTGCAGCGCATCAAGGAACGGGGCATAGGTTCTGATGCGATTAGCCAACACCCAGGCAACCAGGTAGATCGCTAGAATAATACCGATCTGTGCATAGGTTTGCGGCTGGGAAAATGCATCGAGTGCTTTATAGATAGTCTCACTGACTAAGTGACTGAGCTCGTCTACGGTCATTTATTCAGCCTTATGTTCGACCTGATGGGTTCCCAGACTATAGGCATATTGCTGCGAGTTGGGGGGCAGGTGGCATGAACTCACCGAGTAAGCACAACACGATTAAGCTGCTCAGCGTAATTAATCGTGCCCGCCAAACGAATCAATCAAGCCGAGGCCGATGACCCTGCGGCGAGTAAGGGTGGAAAACGCTTCGCGGTTTTTCACCCGGTAAAGTGCTTAGAACAGCCCCAACTGCCCACCAATCAGGGTGGCGAAATCATCGTCAACAAACGGCAGGATGGCGTCGGCCACCGGTTGCAGTTGCCGGGTCAGGTAATGGTCGTAGTCGATGGCGGCGTTGCGCGCTTCCAGTGGTTGCGGGCCGGCCATGGTGATCACGTAGCTGATCCAGCCGCCGCGCTGGTATTGCAGCGGGCGGCCATGGGCGGCGTTGTACTCATCGGCCAGGCGCGCAGCGCGCACATGCGGCGGCACGTTGCGCTCATAGTCAGTAAGCAGGCGGCGCAGGCGCTTGCGGTACACCAGCTGCTCATCCAGCTCGCCATTCAAAGTGCGCTCAACATAATCGCGCACATAATCCTGATAGGGCTGATTACGGAAGATCCGCTCATACAGCTCGCGCTGAAACTGCTGGGCCAGCGGCGACCAGTCGCTGCGCACGGTTTCCAGGCCTTTGTAGACCATCTCGTGGCTGCCGTCGGCTCGGCTGATCATCCCGGCATAGCGCTTTTTGCTGCCTTCTTCAGCACCGCGAATAGTCGGCATCAGAAAGCGGCTGTAGTGGGTTTCGTATTGCAGTTCCAGGGCGCTGCTCAAGCCGTACTCGCTCTGTAGATGTTCAGCCCACCAGGCATTGACCTTGGCCACCAGAGCGCGGCCGATCTGCGCCGCTTCAGTGTCG
>JAWWDH010000500.1:0-2584 GCA_033720015.1 Pseudomonas sp. | reverse complement strand
CGTCGAGGTCGAACAGTTGGGTCTTGGACATGTGTTTTTCCTTTCTTATTGAGGGGCCTGTTCGGCCGTTACAGCTGCGATTTATTGATGACCTGCAGGCTCATCTGCTCCAGCAGCTTGTTCATATGAATGAACTGGGCGAAGCGTTTGTCCTGGGTTTGGCCGTGGTAATAGCGGTAGTAGATCTGCTGCACAATGCCGGCCAAACGGAACAGGCCGTAGGTGTAGTAGAAATCGATGCTTTTGATTTCAACCCCTGAGCGTTCGGCGTAATAGTCGGCAAACTGCTGGCGCGTGAGCATCCCCGGGGCGTTACTGGGCTGACGGCGCATCATCTGCACAGGCGCAGGGTCGTTGGCTTCGATCCAGTAGGCCAGGGTGTTGCCTAGGTCCATTAACGGGTCGCCGATGGTGGTCAGCTCCCAGTCCAGTACGCCGATGATCTCGCTCGGGTTCTGTGGGTTGAGAATCACGTTATCGAAGCGGTAGTCGTTATGCACGATGCCGGGCTTGTGGTGATCGCTGGGCATCTTGTCCTTGAGCCAGGCCTTGACCGGCTCCCACAACGGCGCATCGGGGGTCAGGGCTTTTTCGTAGCGATCACTCCAGCCGCTAATCTGCCGTTGCACGTAACCTTCTGGTTTGCCCAGGTCGCCGAGGCCACAGGCCTGATAGTCGACGTTGTGCAACTCGACCATTTTGTCGATAAAGCTTTTGCACAGGTTGCGGGTCTGCTCTTCGCTGAAATTCAGTTCAGCCGGCATGTCTGAACGCAGGATGATGCCGTTGACCCGTTCCATTACATAGAACTCACCGCCAATCAGCGACTCGTCCGTGCAGTGCACGTAAGCCTTCGGGCAGTAAGGAAAGCCGGCGTTGAGCTGATTGAGAATGCGGTACTCGCGGCCCATGTCATGCGCGGATTTGGCTTTGTGGCCAAACGGCGGGCGGCGCAGCACCAGTTCCTGGCCTGGGTACTCGAGCAGGTAAGTCAGGTTCGACGCACCACCCGGGAACTGGCTAATGTGTGGTTCGCCCGACAGGCCGGGGATATGCGCCTTGAGATACTGGTCGATGACCGCGACGTCGAGTTCTTCGCCTTCGCGGATACGGGTGGACTGGTCAGTAAGCGCCATGTTTATCCCTTCTGCTTATGATGGGTGCCTAACATAATTGGCTAATCTAATGCGCCAGTGCAGCGCTCACAACCACTATGGGCTGTTATAGGCCAGCGTGTTGCAGCCTAATCAAGATGCCTGATTGATCTTATAGCCGAGTATTTGCCGGGCCTAATAGTGAGTTCGCCCTAGGTCGCAAGTTGACTACAGAGTCGCTGTACACCGGACATTTGCCAACTCTGTCTTTAACGTTGCACAGCGTCAGCGGCATGCCTGCAAGAGGGCGTGATTTGGCCTACACACGTGGCCCACTTCCCCCTTTGCGGCGTTGTACGAAAGCCAATAAAAAAGGGCGATGGTTGTTATGCCATCCCCCTTTTCTGTTCAGGTTTCCGCCTACCCGGCAACCTGCTTTAAGCACTTAGAATTGGTACTTCACCAGTGCCTGAATGGCGCTCTGATCGAAGCCGTGGCCGGAGCCGTCAATCGGCTTGGCACCGTAGCGGTTACGCCACATGTTGACTTCGGTACCGACATACAGCTTACGGCCTTCGCCAAACAGCGCTTTGCCCGCATCCCACTTGGCCTGAATCGACGAGCCGACGGTGGTGCGGGTGTTAGAGGTCGAGTTACCGGCGCGCCAGTCAACGAAACCATCGACCACGAAGTCCTGTTCGCCGATGGCGAAGGGGTAAGCGCCGGAGAGGGTCAGTTGATAGGTGTGAGCGTTGTTGTTGCCATGGTTACGGTCAAAGTAGACGTTGTTGTTGACTTTCACCCGGTACAGGTTGGCATTGAAGTAGGCGAAGCCGGGCACGTTCCAGGCCGAACCAATGCCATACAGGTAGTTTTCTGTGCCCGCGCCACCATTGCCTTTTTCATAGGTAAAGGCCGCATACACGTCCTTCAATGGGCCGGCGGAAAGCTTCTGGCCGCTCAACCAGCTGAGGCTGACCCGCGGCGAAAACTCCATGTAATAGAAGCTGTCTTTCTCCTGGCCAAAATCGCCACGGCGTGACTGTTTGTTATCCGCCAGCACATAGTCAGCAAAACCGAATAGATCGCCCCAAACCCAGCCACTGGCATGCTCGGCGGTAAAGGTGGTTTGGGTTTTCTGCTGTTCGGCGTTGAATTGACCTCGATTGAAGTTTTCGCCGTACAGGTAAGAAAGGCTGTTGTTCTGCCACAGCAGGGCGTCGCTGGCCATTGCCTGCTGACAGCCGACAATACCGGCGGACAGTGCGATGAAGCGGGCTAGATACTTCGATTTCATTAAGTTTTCCTTGTTTTTAGACGTACAGCGTTGCTCCACTCTCGGCGGCAAGCCGCCGAGTGCGTTTGGCGAAACGAGTGAGGTCAGCTGGCGTTATGGGCTTTGCCAGTGCTGTCGCGCAGCGCGTGCGCAAGTGGCTCAGACTCATCGCTGTGCGGGTTTTGCAGCACCGTGTGCAAATGCGCTTCAGGGT
>JAWWDH010000499.1:0-2595 GCA_033720015.1 Pseudomonas sp. | reverse complement strand
GATCACCGTTGCCCCTGCTCAGACGCTGACCGACAAGGAATACCAGATCCTGCGTAACGCCTCGCTGGCGGTGCTGCGTGAGATCGGCGTAGAAACCGGCGGCTCCAACGTGCAGTTCGGCATCTGCCCGAACACTGGCCGTATGGTCGTCATCGAGATGAACCCGCGTGTGTCGCGCTCCTCTGCGCTGGCCTCCAAGGCCACCGGCTTCCCGATCGCCAAGATCGCCGCCAAGCTGGCCGTGGGTTACACCCTCGACGAACTGAGCAACGACATCACCGGCGGTCGCACCCCGGCTTCGTTCGAGCCGGCCATCGACTATGTCGTGACCAAGATTCCACGTTTTGCCTTCGAGAAGTTCCCGAAAGCGGATGCCCGCCTGACTACTCAGATGAAGTCCGTCGGCGAAGTCATGGCGATTGGCCGCACCTTCCAGGAATCCCTGCAGAAAGCCTTGCGCGGCCTGGAAGTGGGCGTGGCCGGCTTTGATGAGAAGCTCGATCTGGCTGATCCGGAAGCCGAAAGCACCTTGCGCCGTGAGCTGACCGTGCCAAGTGCTGATCGTATTTGGTACATCGGCGACGCTTTCCGTGCGGGTAAAACCGTTGCAGAAGTCTTCGAACTGACCAATATCGATGAGTGGTTCCTGGTACAGATCGAAGACCTGATCAAAGACGAAGAGCGCATCAAGACCCTGGCCCTGTCCAGTATTGACCGTGACTCGATGTACAAGCTCAAGCGCAACGGTTTCTCCGATATACGCCTGGCCAAGCTGCTCGGCGTCACCGAGAAAACCCTGCGCAGCCAGCGCCACAAGCTCAAGGTGCTGCCGGTCTACAAGCGCGTGGATACTTGCGCCGCTGAGTTTGCTACCGACACCGCCTACATGTACTCGACCTATGAGGAAGAGTGCGAGGCCAACCCATCGAGCCGTGACAAGATCATGATCCTCGGCGGCGGACCGAACCGTATCGGTCAGGGCATCGAGTTCGACTATTGCTGCGTTCACGCGGCGCTGGCGCTGCGTGAAGATGGTTACGAAACCATCATGGTCAACTGCAACCCAGAAACCGTATCGACCGACTACGACATCTCCGATCGCCTGTACTTCGAGCCAGTGACCCTGGAAGACGTGCTGGAAATCGTCCGTGTCGAGCAGCCGAAAGGTGTGATTGTGCAGTACGGCGGTCAGACGCCGCTGAAGATCTGTCGCGCCCTGCAAGAAGCCGGCGTGCCGATCATCGGTACCTCGCCTGATGCGATCGACCGTGCCGAAGACCGCGAGCGCTTCCAGCAAATGGTCCAGCGTCTTGGTCTGCGTCAGCCGGCCAACGCCACTGCGCGCAGTGAAGATGAAGCGCTGGCGCATTCGAAAGTCATCGGTTACCCGCTGGTGGTGCGTCCGTCCTATGTGTTGGGCGGTCGTGCGATGGAGATCGTTTATCAGGAAGACGAGCTCAAGCGTTACATGCGCGAAGCGGTGAAGGTTTCCAACGACAGTCCGGTGCTGCTCGATCACTTCCTCAACTGCGCCATCGAAATCGATATTGACGCGGTATGCGATGGCGAGACCGTGGTGATCGGCGCGATCATGCAGCACATTGAGCAGGCGGGGGTTCACTCCGGTGACTCGGCGTGCTCGCTGCCGCCGTACTCGCTGCCGATGCACATCCAGGATGAGATTCGCGAGCAGGTTAAGAAAATGGCTCTGGAGCTCGGTGTGGTCGGTCTGATGAACGTGCAGATGGCCGTGCAGGGCGAGGATATCTTCGTGATTGAAGTGAATCCGCGCGCCTCGCGTACCGTGCCGTTCGTCTCCAAGTGCGTTGGCGTCTCCTTGGCCAAAGTGGCCGCGCGCGTGATGGCAGGCAAGTCGCTGGCTGAGGCCGGTTACGCCAAGGAAATTATCCCGCCGTATTTCAGCGTTAAAGAGGCGGTATTCCCGTTCGCCAAGTTCCCGGGTGTTGACCCGATCCTCGGCCCGGAAATGAAGTCCACCGGCGAAGTCATGGGTGTGGGTGACACCTTCGGTGAAGCGTTCGCCAAGGCTCAACTGGGTGCCAGTGAAATCCTGCCAAACACCGGCTGTGCCTTTATCAGTGTGCGTGAAGACGACAAGCCGGAAGCCGTGCAGGTTGCTCGTGACCTGGTGGCATTGGGCTTTGAAGTGGTTGCTACTGCCGGCACCGCCAAAGTAATTGAGGCGGCTGGTTTACCGGTGCGCCGCGTGAACAAGGTGACCGAGGGTCGTCCGCACGTGGTCGACATGATCAAGAATGACGAAGTCACCCTGATCATCAACACCACTGAAGGCCGTCAGTCGATTGCTGACTCTTACTCCATTCGTCGTAACGCTCTGCAGCACAAGATCTACTGCACCACCACCATTGCGGCGGGCCAGGCGATCTGTGAAGCGCTGAAGTTCGGTCCCGAGAAGACCGTGCGCCGGCTGCAGGATCTGCATGCAGGAATCAAGGCATGACTAAATATCCCATGACCGTCCAGGGCGCTCGCGCCCTGGAAGAAGAACACACGCACCTGACTAAGGTGCTACGGCCCAAGCTCAGCCAGGACATTGGTACTGCGCGTGAGCTG
>JAWWDH010000498.1:0-2600 GCA_033720015.1 Pseudomonas sp. | reverse complement strand
TGCTCGTTGTCATGCAGCACGGACAGATCCAGGCTGCTCAAACCACGGCTCATAAAGTGCTCGATCAGGTGGCGTACCAGCACCTCACCGACCCCGGGCCGGCTGCAGCGCGGGTCGACTGCCAGGCACCACAGGCTGCTGCCGTTATCCGGGTCTTTGTAGGCTTTATGGTGGTTGAGGCCCATCACGCTGCCGATCACCGCGCCGCTGTCTTCATCCTCGGCCAGCCAATACACCGGGCCACCCAAATGGCGCGGGGTGAGTTTGCTGGGGTCGATCGGCAGCATGCCGCGCAACTGGTACAGGGTGTTGATCGCCTGCCAGTCGTCAGCATTGTGCGCGCGGCGTATGCGGAAGCCGCGAAAGCTGCGGCGTGCCTGGCGATAGTCGCTAAACCACAAGCGCAGAGTGTCGGAAGGGTCGAGAAATAGCTGCTGCGGAGCCTGTGCCAGTACCTGGTGAGGGGCGGCGACATACAGCGCAATGTCGCGCTCGCCAGGCTTTTCGGTCAGCAGGTCGCCGGCCAGAGCAGCGGGGTCCGGGTAGGTGTGACCGATCAGCAGGCGCCCCCAGCCACAGTGCAGCGCTTTGGGCTGGCCCATCTCGCTGTCGGGTTCTTCGGCGAAGCGCGCCTGCAGGCGCTCGTAAGACGGTGTCTGGCCGCGTAGCAGGCGTTGGTTAAAGGCAGTGGCACGCATTGGAAGGCATCCTTTGCTGTCTGCGTACCCCGGACAGGCCGGGGTGTTCAGAGAAACGGGCGAACGAGCAGCCTTAAAGGCCGTGTTCGTTCAGCCACAGATTGAGCGCGGCCATTTGCCACAACTTGGAGCCGCGCAGCGGTGTCAGCTGTCCATGCGGGTCCGTCAGCAGACGATCGAGCATGGCCGGGTTGAACAGGCCGCGATCCTGGCTGGGGTCCAGCAACAGGTCACGTACCCAACCGAGGGTTGCTCCCTCCAGATGCTTGAGGCCAGGCACCGGGAAGTAGCCTTTGGGCCGATCAATCACCTCGCTGGGGATCACCTGGCGCGCGGCTTCCTTGAGTACATGCTTGCCGCCATCGGGCAGCTTGAAGCGCCCTGGAATCCGTGCAGAAAGCTCGGCCAGGCGGTAATCGAGGAACGGCGTGCGCGCCTCCAGGCCCCAGGCCATGGTCATGTTGTCGACCCGTTTCACCGGGTCGTCGACCAGCATCACCGTGCTGTCGAGGCGCAGTGCCTTGTCGACAGCAGCGACGGCGCCGGGCTGAGCAAAGTGCTCACGGACGAAGTCCCCGGCGGCATCACCGGTGAGCCAGGCCGGCTGTACGCAGGCGGCGTATTCGTCGTAGTCACGGTCAAAGAACGCGGCGCGGTAGGCGGCAAACGCATCATCAGCTTGATCCACTTGCGGGTACCAGTGGTAGCCGGCGAACAGTTCATCGGCACCCTGGCCGCTTTGCACCACCTTGCAGTGCTTGGCCACTTCACGCGACAGCAGGTAGAAGGCGATGCAGTCGTGGCTGACCATCGGCTCGCTCATCGCGCGGAAGGCCGCAGGCAGCTGTTCGAGAATCTCGTGCTCACCGATGCGCAGCTGATGATGCTGGGTATTGAAGCGTTCGGCGATCAGGTCGGAGTACTGAAACTCGTCGCCGCGCTCGCCGCCGGCATCCTGAAAGCCGATGGAGAAGGTTGAGAGGTTTTCCACCCCGGCTTCACGCAGCAAGCCGACCAGCATGCTTGAATCGACCCCGCCGGACAGCAACACGCCGACATCCACGGCGGCGCGCTGACGGATCGACACCGCCTCACGCATGCCGTCGAGCACACGCTCGCGCCACTCATCCAGGCCAAAGCTGATTTCATCGCGCTGCGGACCGAACTCCAGGCTCCACCAGGTTTGCTGCTCGCAGTTGCCTTGGGCGTCGATGCGCATCCAGGTGGCCGGTGGCAGCTTCTCAACGCCTGCCAGCAGGGTGCGCGGTGCGGGCACCACGGCATGGAAGTTGAGGTAATGATTGAGTGCGATGGGGTCGAGCGTCTTGCCAATATCACCACCGGCCATTAGCGCCGGCAGGCTGGAGGCAAAACGTACACGCTGGCCGGTGCGTGACAGGTACAGCGGTTTAACGCCGAGACGGTCGCGGGCAATAAACAGCTGCTGGGTGTCACGTTCCCAGATCGCAAAAGCGAACATGCCATTGAGCTTGGGCAGCAGGTCCTTGCCCCAGGCGTGATAGCCCTTGAGCAGCACTTCGGTGTCACCACCGGAGAAAAAGCGATAACCCAGCGCTTTCAGCTCGTCACGCAGTTCGGGGTAGTTGTAGATGGCGCCGTTGAACACCATGGACAGGCCCAAATCGCTGTCGATCATCGGTTGGCCTGAGGCTTCGGCGAGATCCATGATCTTCAGCCGACGATGGCCAAGGGCAATCGGCCCTTGGCTGTGGAAGCCGTGCGCATCGGGACCGCGCGGGGCTAGGTGATGGGTGATCCGCTCGACTGCAGCCAGGTCGGCTGGTCGTTGATCAAAGCGTAATTCTCCAGCTATTCCGCACATAGTTTTCCTTACCGGTATTGCCGTTGGGGAGTGGTTTGGCTCAGCAAACCTTTTACACC
>JAWWDH010000497.1:0-2607 GCA_033720015.1 Pseudomonas sp. | reverse complement strand
GCAGAGTAGAGCAACTTGCCCGAGGAGTGGGTCTTGCCCTTGTCGTGGTCGAAGAATACACCGGGCGAACGGTGCAGCTGGGATACGATAACGCGCTCGGTGCCATTGACCACGAAGGTGCCGTTGTCGGTCATCAGGGGAATCTCCCCCATGTAGACTTCCTGCTCCTTGATGTCCTTGATGGTCTTGCTGGAGGCGTCCTTGTCGTAAATGATCAGACGGACCTTGACCCGCAACGCACAGGAATAGGTAATGCCGCGCAGCTGACACTCATTGACATCGAACACCGGCGTGCCGAGCTTGTAGTCAACGTACTCCAGCGCCGCATTGCCGCTGTAGCTGACGATCGGGAACACCGATTTGAAGGCCGCGTGCAGGCCGTAGTCGCCGCGCTCCTCGAGTGGTATGCCCTGCTGGGTGAACTTCCGGTAAGAATCGAGTTGGATCGCAAGCAGGTATGGAATATCCATCATGTTCGACAGCTTGCCGAAGTCCTTGCGAATACGTTTTTTCTCAGTGTACGAGTAAGCCATCAGTACTCCCCAGCGTGTTTAGCTTCCCGCCGCCCTGCCGGCGGCAAGCGAGGCTCTTGACGGGTGAGCTGCGCCTGCGCAGCCCGCCCTGAAAAACTTGTGCTCATCAAGCGGGAAAAGGCCGGCAGGCAAAAGCGCCCACCAGCCTTGTCCTGGTCCAGCCAAAGCCAGACGTGAGGCAAGCGCTTACTTGACCTCGACGGTCGCGCCTGCTTCTTCCAGCTTGGCTTTCAGCGCATCCGCATCCGCCTTGGAAACACCTTCCTTGACGGGTGACGGGGCGCCGTCAACCACGGCCTTGGCTTCTTTCAGGCCCAGGCCGGTTACTTCACGTACTACTTTGATCACGTTGACTTTCTTCTCGCCAGCGCTGGCCAGAATCACGTCGAACTCGGTCTGCTCTTCAGCAGCTGCGCCGGCGTCGCCAGCAGCGGCAACCGGTGCGGCAGCAACGGCTGCAGCGGCGGTTACACCGAATTTTTCTTCCATTGCGCTGATGAGCTCAACGATATCCATTACGCTCATTTCGGCGATTGCATTCAGAATGTCATCTTTGGACAGAGCCATGACTCATATCTCCTGGTTAGCTGATAAATAAATAGCGACTTACGCCGCTTCTTTCTGATCGCGTACTGCTGCCAGTGTGCGAACCAATTTTCCAGGTACGTCGTTCATCGTCTGTACCAGCTTGGTTACCGGCGCCTTCATCACACTCATCAACATCGAGAGTGCCTGATCACGCGTCGGCATCTTGGCCAGTACATCCAGTTGATCCGCACCCAGCATTTGGCCGCTCACCGCCAATACCTTCACCTCGAAGTTTTTATTCTCCTTGGCGAAATCCTTGAACAACCGTGCCGCTGCACCCGGATCTTCCATCGAAAATCCGAACAGGGAGGGGCCCACGAGGGCGTCGTTGACGCATTCGTAGTCCGTTCCCGCCAGCGCGCGCTTGGCCAGTGTGTTCCGCACGACGCGGAGGGTCACTGAGTTTTCGCGAGCGCTTTTGCGCAAAGCTGTCATTCCGTCCACGGTGACGCCACGTGCATCGGCGATCACCAGGGACAGGGCATTGGTGGCAGTCTCGTTAACTTCAGCAACGATCGCTTTCTTGTCGTCGAGTCCAATTGCCACTGGTATTACTCCTGGATTTACAGTTCCGGTAGCGCCAACGCTATGACGCCACCACCTTGCGTGGTGAACACATCCACCATCTGCGTAGGTTGGGCGACCCTCGCGGGCTGCTCGATTAAGCCGGACTGTCGGGGACAGCGCAGGCGCCTACGGTCTTTGATGGCCTTCAGTTCTCAGCTAATCAGGCATCCGCCCAAGACTGCTCCAAAGACCTCAAAGTGAGTGCTGCGACTCGGTAGAACCGCACCACCCGGGGCGACCTTCCTTGGCGGCCCCTGTGGCAGCGCCCCTTGTGGGGGCGCTGCCGATCAAGCTTCGATCGACGACTGGTCGACCGTGACACCCGGGCCCATGGTGGTGGACAGGGTAATTTTCTTCATGTACACGCCTTTCGCGGCAGACGGCTTCGCCTTGCGCAGGTCGGCCAGCAGCGCCTCAAGGTTGCCCTTGATCGCGGCGGGCTCGAAGTCGATCTTGCCGATGCCACCGTGGATGATGCCATTCTTGTCAGTACGGAAACGCACCTGACCGGCTTTGGCATTCTTCACGGCAGTCAGAACGTCGGGAGTGACCGTACCGGTCTTCGGGTTCGGCATCAGGCCGCGCGGACCCAGCACCTGACCCAGCTGACCAACAACGCGCATGGCATCCGGAGAGGCCACAACCACGTCGAAGTCCATCATGCCGCCCTTGATCTGCTCTGCGAGGTCTTCCATACCCACGAACTCGGCACCGGCGGCCCTGGCCTGCTCCGCTGCATCACCCTGGGTGAATACCGCCACGCGTACATGGCTGCCCGTACCGTGCGGCAAGGTGGTCGCGCCGCGCACAGCCTGGTCAGACTTACGTGCGTCCACACCCAGATTCACCGACACTTCTACCGTCTCGTTGAATTTCGCGGTGGCAAATTCCTTCAGCAGCGCAACGGCTTCGTCAAAGG
>JAWWDH010000496.1:0-2621 GCA_033720015.1 Pseudomonas sp. | reverse complement strand
CTCCTGGTAGGCCTTGCGCAGGTTGTTGTAGAGCTTGGCGGTCTTTTTACCCAGTTTGATAATCGCCGCCTCGGCCTTTTCTTCAAAGCCTGGCTCACGGCCATACAAATGGTTGAAGCGCCTTGCCACATCACGGGCGAACTCGATATGCGCCAGCTGATCACTGCCCACCGGCACGATGCCGGCGCGGTACAACAGAATGTCAGCCGCCTGCAGCAAGGGATAACCAAGAAAACCGAAGGTGCTGAGGTCCTTGCCGTGCAGCTGCTCCTGCTGCTCTTTGTAGGACGGCACCCGCTCCAGCCAGCTGAGCGGGCAGATCATCGACAGCAGCAGGTTTAATTCGGCGTGCTCAGGCACTTGTGACTGCACAAACAGCGTCGCCGAACTGGGGCTGACGCCGGCAGCCAGCCAGTCCACGGCCATGTCCATGACCCGCTGAGACAAGGGGCCGACATCATCGTAGTCAGTCGTCAGTGCGTGCAGATCAACAATGCAGAAGAAACATTCATAGGTGTGTTGCAGCTTCACCCAGTTCTTCAGCACCCCCTGGTAATGCCCCAGGTGCAACAAACCACTCGGGCGCATGCCCGAGAACACGCGGCGTTCAGCGTCAGCAAGACTCAAAACGGGTTACCTGTAATAACGAAGGAGCTCGATTATATAGAGCCAGGCTCAAAGATCATCCGTAAAAGGCGACGGATCACCGCAGCCCACGCGAAACACTTCAGGCTCGTCCTCGAGCAGGCTGACCACGGTGGAAGCTTCCAGCCCACCAAAACCGCCATCAATGATCAAGTCAACTTGATGCTCAAGGATTTGCCGCATTTCGTATGGGTCACTCATCGGCAACGCTTCACCCGGCATGATCAAGCTGACGCTCATCAGCGGCTCGTTGAGTTCTTCCAGCAGCGCCATGGCAATCGGATGGCTGGGCACGCGCAAACCGATGGTGCGGCGCTTGGCATGCAATAACATGCGCGGCACTTCGCGGGTGGCGTTGAGAATAAAGGTGTAAGGCCCAGGGGTATGGGCCTTGAGCAAACGGAAAGCGGCGGTATCCACCTTGGCAAAGGTGCTGAGCTCGGACAGATCACGGCATACCAGGGTGAAGTTATGCTTATCGTCCAGTTGGCGCAGGCGGCGGATGCGCTCAATCGCCGTCTTGTCACCAATATGGCAACCCACTGCATAAGAAGAGTCGGTTGGATAGATGACAACCCCGCCGCTGCGGATGATTTCCACCGCCTGCTTGATCAGGCGCACTTGCGGGTTTTCCGGATGAATCTGGAAGAATTGGCTCACACTCGAATCCTGATCAGATTGCAGTAGGCTGTTGGACATGCTTAAACCGTGCCCACAGGGGCGGTAGATCCTCGGGAACTGGGCGATAAACACCCAACTCAGACCACTGGCCCGGCGCATGAAAATCACTGCCGGCAGTGACAAACATACCGAACTCCCGCGCCAGAATGGCCAGACTGCCGACCTGGTCGGCCGGTTGCATACCGTTGACCACTTCCAACGAATGCCCGCCGGCACCGACAAAGTCGGCGAGCAACTTGCGGCGCTTACTCCGAGTAAAGTCGTACTGCCACGGATGCGCCAGGCTGACCCAGGCGCCAGCGCGGCGCAAGGTATCGACTGTTTGGGCCAGCTCCGGCCAATGCAGTTTGACATCGCCCAGCTTGCCCGAGCCCAGCCACTTACGAAACGCTTCGGCGCGATCCTTCACATAACCGCCACGCACCAGAAAATCGGCGAAATGCGGGCGTGCCGGGGCATTACCGCTATCGCCCAATTCCTGCTGAATGGCCCGCGCCCCTTCCAGCGCACCCGGCATGCCTTTGGCCTCCAAGCGCTTGGCGATTTCTGCGGCGCGCAACCAGCGGCCCTCATGCAACTCGGCAATCGCCTGCAGCAAAACCGGCTCCTCACGGTTAAAGGCATAGCCCAACACATGGATGGTCGCACCGCCCCAGAGACAAGAAAGCTCGATGCCATTGACCAACTGCATGCCCAGCGCCTGCGCAGCCGCGCCAGCCTCATCGAGGCCATCCAGGGTGTCGTGATCGGTCAGTGCCAGCACCCGCACTCCGCGCTCAAACGCCCGCGCCACCACTACAGCCGGCGCAAGGGCGCCATCTGATGCGGTGCTATGGCAATGTAAATCAACTTCCATAAGGGGCGCTTTCCGAGTCATTTATGTTTGTTATTATGCCGGTAGATGTGGATTCTTGCTGGCTTGCGCCACTATTTCCTCGACTTTGTCTAAACAGGCTGCTCTTCTCCAACCGCTGCAGCCACCGCTAACGACTCATATTAAGGATCAAGATGCTCTACGCAATCATTGCCACCGATGTGGAAAATTCTCTGGAAAACCGCCTGAATGCTCGCCCGGCGCATCTGGCGCGCCTGGAGCAATTGAAGACTGAAGGCCGCTTGATCCTCGCAGGCCCACACCCAGCCGTCGACAGCAATGACCCAGGCCCAGCAGGGTTTACCGGCAGCCTGGTCGTCGCCGAGTTCGAATCGCTGATCGCCGCGCAACAATGGGCCGAAGCCGACCCCTACCGCGCAGCCGGGGTCTATGCCTCGGTGCTGGTAAAACCGTTCAAGCT
>JAWWDH010000495.1:0-2623 GCA_033720015.1 Pseudomonas sp. | reverse complement strand
CTGCGTTGAGTTATCCAGGCGCGTGGTGGCCAGCGCATCGTCTGCGGTGGCGTCATCGCCCTCGAGGTGCCCAACGTTGGTGGCACTATCAAAGGCATCCGTCTGCCACTCATGCTTAACGCCCGTCGCACGGACGCGCGCAATGCTGGACATGAAAGGCGTATCGACGGGGTCGATGTTATAGATCGCGTCGGTCAGGTCTTCCCTATTACCGATAGCGGTGAATGACGTAAAGGTATTCGTCGGCAATGCCATGCTGCTAACTCCTCATGATTTCCGATATCAGCTCCTGAGTAGCCTTTAGCGATCCGCGTGTCTTGCGCTGCCTGGTCTTTGCCTCATCCAGCCTGGTGCGCTTCGCACTCTGGGCGCTCTTCTTGGTGCCTGGCTTGGAGATTTTAGGCAGCTTGACGACGCGCTTTAGCGTCTCCTTGGCCGCTTTCTGCTGCTCCTGGTAGAGCATGCTGTCCCGCGCCCACTTGAAAAGCTGCCAGTCTGTGACTTGATTAACCTGCTCTCGCGAGTAGCCCTGGGAAGTGATCCATTTGAATAGCCTGTTCTGCTCCGATTCGCCCCAACTGGGCGCACTGCGGTACTCGGGACCGGCAAACACATCCGACAGCCGCTGCGCGCCCTCTCGCTGAGCTTTATTGATCTGCTCATTCTGCTGGGCCTGCAGTTGCTGTGTCTGCTGCTGGACGCTTGCCTTGTAGTCCTCGATCTTTCGGCGCCTGTCTTCGTAATCGTTGCGCTTCAGGTTGTACTCGGTCGGATCCTCATCTCTCAGTCGCTGCCAGTCTACAGCGTTAAAGTTGTTCACATAGTCCTGCTCCAATGCTTGCATCGCATTGGCTAATTGCTGCTGCTGATATCCTAAGTTCTGGAGGATTTCCTGGCGCTCGTTGTCAAACGCCTTTCGCTCCTCCGCCAGCTTGCTGAGCCGCTGCTGGCTGGTCTTCGCGAGTTGGTAGCTGTCTTTGAGATCGCGCAGAGTTACCTTATGCACCTCGCCGTCCACCTTGGCACTGAGTTGCAATCCGCCGTCCTCTGAGACGGCCAGATCGCTTTCATCAATGCCGAGTAACTGGGCCAGGTGCGCGGGCTCTATCTCGATCTCTTGTGCATCGCCTTGCGTTTCCTGCGTTGGCTCGGGCGCTGCCTCCTCGGCTGGCGCCTCCTCTGCTTCCATGCGCGGCTCTTCTTGAGCCGCAGGTTCCGGAGCCGTTTCCGCCGGCTCTGTGACTTCTGGTGAGGCTTTTTGAGGCTCCTCGATGGGTGGCGGCGGCGTCTCCGGCTCGGCCTTTGGCTGGCCTATCATGGATATAATTTCTGCCGCCTGATGAATGTTGGTTGCTTCACCCATTTCGTTTGTCCGCCTCTAGTTCTGCCTCTGCCTTTTTTCCCTCGTTGACCCATCTCTGCAGGCGGGCCTGTAACGCTTTAAGTCCGTGGACCTCCCGGTAGAGTGCTTCTCTGGTTTCCTGCTCACCGGTTTTGGTCGCCATCCACATCTTGACGATATCGGCCTGTACGTCCTCCCAGGCTGCCCTGACATCATCATTCTCTAGCAATTCCTTGATTTGCTTGCCCTTAATTATAGTCTGCTTAAGCTTGTCCATTAGCCAATCTGCCGAATGGTGCCATCATTGTTGTAGCTGATGCGTTTACCACCCACGGAAGTCGGGCGGCCCGTCTTGGCATCGCGCTCGATGGTCCTGGGCTTGCCCATCTCTTCCACGATGGAGTCCAGACGGTCAGACAGACTGGTTATTGCCTTGGTCAGGGCGTCGTTTGTGCTGGCAATCGCCTGCTGCACCTTGAGTTCTTTCTCTTCGCCTCGCTCTTCGCTCTCCATGCGGTCTTTATCTGCCAGTTCCATGCGTTTAGCCTCAAGAGTAGTCCAGCTATCCAGCATGGCTTTTTGCTGGTCAATGGCCGCCTGTTGCGCCTCCTGCCTGGCATTAAGCTCCGTCTGCAGCACCTTGATATCGGATTCCACCGCTTTTGCCTGCTGAGTCATGGCCGCCTTCTCAAGCTCGGTGCGATTCTTGGCCTCATTCTGGATGGCAACGACATCCTGCCGCATGCGCTCCATCTCGGCTTTGAGGCCCAATTCCTCGCGCTTCAGCATCAACTCGGCCTGTTTTATCTGCGCCTCCATCTCCGCCCTGGCGCCCTGTTGCTGCACTTTCTGCGCTTCGATCTCGGCAGTTGCCTGGATAGCCATCGTCTGCGGATCCGGGCCCTGTTGCGGCATCTGGGCCTCAATTAACTGCTGCACTTGCGGCAATTGGCGCAGCATGGGGTTAAAAAAGTATTTTTCCCCATTCTCGCCTAGGTTTTCTGCCATATCCTTGGCTAATTCGTAGACATTGCTCGGCAGGACAGTCAATCCCAGGCCACCGGCCGCTATCATCTTCTCTTGCATGGCGCCTATCTGGGTAAGAGCAAACATCTCTTGCTGCTTGTTGCCGGTTGCCGTGCCCACACCGACTGTAATGTTGGTGCGGCGCCGCCATTCCTGTGGGTTGACCTCTACGTATTGATTATTCAGACGGTAGCGCAGGGGCTGATCGTAATTCTTCCTGGCCAGCTCGTGGATGCCACGGAACAGCCACTTGAT
>JAWWDH010000494.1:0-2626 GCA_033720015.1 Pseudomonas sp. | reverse complement strand
CCAGACCAGAAAGGCCCCGGTTTCGCAGTCGGCCATTTGCTCGCGAATCATTCCTTCAAACACCTGCTGTTTGTCCTGATTAAGGTCGACCACGCTGCCGCGATAGTCCGGCAAATCGCGCACCCGCTCCGGGCACTCGGCGCTGGCAAAGCGGTAGTCGCGGCCCTGGATAAAGCGCTCGCAGATGGTTTTGCGCAAGCCGATCAGGCTGTCTTTGGCGCTGCCCTTATCCATCAGAAAGAACACGTCCGTGCGGTTGAGGGCGTTGATCGCCTGCACGGTCAGGTAGTCCGGGTCGCCGGCGCCGATGCCGATAATCAACAGGGTTTTCATAAAGCGGTCTCCGAGCTGCCGGCTAACACCGGCAGCGAATCAATATGTCGGTAGTCTGCGCCCAACTCGCTAGCCAGTTGGCGGGCGCGGCCGAGGCGGATCGGTGCGCTTTCGATATCCACCAGCAGCGCCGGGCAGGCGCTTGGCGCTAACGCGGGCCAGTCACGCAGACGGCCATCGGTGATGATCAACAAACGCTGAGCCTCACTCGGATGCAACCGCTGCCGCCGCGCCTGCCAGTCAGCAGCTTGTTGCAGCGCATCAAACAACGGTGTGCCACCGCCTGCGCCCAACTCGGCCAACCACTGTTGCAACGCCTGGGAGGCTTTCTGCCCTTGCCACAACCACTGCGCCTGACGGCCAGTGGCGTGTAGCAAAGCGAGGCGCGCACGCTGACGGCGGGCCTGCTCGAACACTTCACTGAGCAAACCCTTGGCTTTGCTCAGCGCGCCATGGCGGCGAGTCGAGGCCGAGGCATCGACAATTACCAGCCAAAGTTCAGCCGGCTTGGCGCTGCGCGGACGCAACAGCAGATCCTGGCGGCTGCGCGGACGACCCTTGAGCAGGCTCGCCGGCCAATCGACACGACCCGCCACACCTGCACGACTGGCACCGCTACGACCACCGCCCAGTGTGCCGGGAGCGGCCCGGGCATCCGCGCCTGGGGCTGTGCGCGGGCGGATGCCTAGGGCTTTTTTGTCCAGCGGGGCGGTTCACGCCGAATGTCTGAGCGTTGCGCCTGCGCAGGTAACTCGCCCCACTGGCCTTCGCCTTGCGGCGCTTGTGGCTGTTCGCTAGGCGCGCTGTTATCGGGTTGCGGCTGCGGTGGCTGCGCAGCAGGCGGCGGGTTATGCCGGCGACGGTGACGCAGAACGAACTCCGCCACCGCGTCGATATCCTCGGCCGCAATTTGTTCGACGCCACGCCAGGCGGCATGCGCGCGGGCGGCGCGCAGCCAAACCAAGTCAGCGCGCAAACCATCGACGGCGGCAGCAAAGCAACGCTGGCTGATTTGTTCGAGGGCAGCGTCATCCAGCGGAATAGCCGCCAGCCGCTCACGGGCGCTCTGGCAGCGGCCGCGCAGCTCGTTTTGCTGCGTCTGCCAGCGTTGCAGAAACGCCTGCGGTTCGGCATCGAAGGCCAGGCGGCGACGGACGATCTCGGCGCGTTGCGCCGGTTGCGGCTGCGCGTCCAAGGCTAGGTTAAGGCCGAAGCGATCCAGCAGTTGCGGGCGCAGTTCGCCCTCTTCGCCGTTCATGGTGCCGATCAGCACAAAGCGCGCCGCATGCCGATGCGAGATGCCGTCGCGCTCGATATGGTTAACCCCGCTGGCGGCGGCATCCAGCAGCAGGTCGACCAGATGATCGGGCAGCAGGTTGACCTCATCCACGTACAACACCCCGCCATTGGCCTTGGCCAGCAGACCGGGACTGAACTGCGCGCGGCCCTCGCCCAACGCGGCGTCCAGATCGAGGGTGCCAACGATGCGCTCCTCACTCGCGCCCAACGGCAGAGTGACAAAGGTGCCGCTGGCCAGCAGATCGGCCAAGCCACGGGCCAGGGTCGACTTGGCCATACCGCGCGGCCCTTCGATCAACACACCGCCAATCGCCGGATCAATCGCTGCCAGGCACAGCGCCAGCTTGAGGTCGTCTGCACCGACCACGGCGGCGAGGGGGAAGTGATGTTCAGTCATGGGCGGGATCCGTTCGGGCAAACGTCGGGTGGGTTAGCGGCGCGGGACGCCAGTCGATAATTCGTATGCAACTGCAGCGCGCGGCGTAACCCACCAGACAATCGAACGCGTTGCGCCCATGGTGGGTTACGCCGCGCCCGGAAAAGCGTGATCTTTGATAATGGCGACATGCGGCCCACCCTACGCATCTAGGTTTCCTCGCTATCGATCAGCAGGTTTTCCAAAGCCTCACGGTACTCGCCCGGCTCCTGCCAGAGGCCGCGTTGCTGGGCTTCGAGCAGGCGTTCGATAATGTCCTGCAGCGCACCGGGGTTGTGTTGCTGGATAAAGTCGCGGGTGTTTTTGTCGAGCAAATAGGCATCGGTGAGCAGCGCATATTGGTGGTCGTCGACCAGTTCGCTGGTGGCGTCGAAGGCGAACAGATAGTCGATGGTCGCCGCCAGCTCGAACGCGCCCTTGTAACCGTGGCGCTTCATGCCGTCGATCCACTTGGGGTTGGCCGCACGGGCGCGCACCACGCGGTTGAGTTCTTCCTTGAGGGTGCGGATGCGCGGCGTGTCCGGCTGGCTGTTGTCGCCGTGGTAGCTGGCCACCTTG
>JAWWDH010000493.1:0-2626 GCA_033720015.1 Pseudomonas sp. | reverse complement strand
GGCCCCAGGGGCCTGATGCCGAACCCGAAGGTGGGCACCGTCACCCCGGACGTGGCCGAGGCGGTCAGGAACGCCCAGGCCGGCCAGGTGAGGTTCCGCACCGACAAGGCGGGCATCATCCACAGCACGATCGGCAAGGTCACGTTCGAAAGCAACGCGTTGCGCGAGAACCTCGCGGCGCTGCTGAACGACCTGATGAAGCTGAAGCCGGCGTCCGCCAAAGGGCAGTACGTCAAGAAGGTCGCCGTATCCACCACCATGGGCCCTGGGCTGACGGTGGATCACCTCGAGTTGAGGGATTAGTAGTTTTGCCGGCGTGAGCCGGCGAAAAGGCGGGCTGGTCCCACCTCCGCTGCACCGGGCAACCGGTCGCCGGGGGCGGGAATAGGCCGTCAGAGACCGCAGGTATCGAATTGCTGGTTCGCCAGTAATCCGGTTTAAGCGTGTTCCGGGAGACCGGTCACTGCCTGCGCAGATGGTGAAGCCCCCGCTTCTGAAGCGGGCTCTCGAGAGCACGTTTCAGAAGCGGGGTAGTCACTGCAGGACCGTTACTGGTCCGGTGGCCCCCATTGATTGGGTGCCATGAGTCGCAATGCCGGCCGGGAAACCGGCCACTGACTCCTGGAGGTATCAGATGGCTCTGAATTTTGAGCAAAAGAAAGCAGTCGTGGCGGAGGTGGCGGATGTCGCCAAGGTCGCCCTGGCTGCAGTGGCTGCAGAGTATCGCGGCATCACCGTCGAGGAGATGACGGAATTGCGCGCCAAGGCGCGCGAGACCGGCGTTTACCTGAAGGTGGCCAAGAATACGCTGGTCAGCCGGGCCGTTGAAGGTACCGAGTTTGAATGCATGCAGGGCTCCCTGACGGGACCGCTGCTCCTGGCCTTCAGCATGGAAGACCCGGGCGCTGCTGCACGCCTTATCAAGGATTACGCCAAGTCGAATGACAAGCTTGTCACGAAACTCGTCGTCGTCGGCGGGGAGGTCTATGACGCCTCCGAGCTGGGCCGCCTGTCCAGCCTGCCGACTTACGACCAGGCGATAGCGATCCTGATGGGCGTGATGAAGGCACCGGTCGAGAAATTCGTGCGCACGCTGGCCGAGCCGCATACCAAACTGGTCCGCAGTTTTGCTGCTGTACGTGATGCAAAACAGGCTGCCTGAAGATATTTGACTAAACCCAGGCAGCCATGAGGTTGCCGCAAACATTTACATGGAGAGACGACAATGGCCGTTTCAAAAGAAGACATTCTTGAAGCTATTTCCAACATGAGCGTGATGGACGTCGTAGACCTGATCAGCGCCATGGAGGAGAAATTTGGTGTTTCCGCCGCCGCGCCCGGAGCTGTCGCTGCCGGTCCGGCTGCAGGCGGTGAAGCCGCCGCCGAGGAAGAGAAGACGGAATTCGACGTGGTTCTGGCTTCCTTCGGCAGCAGCAAGGTTCCCGTCATCAAGGCAGTTCGTGAAATCACCGGCCTGGGCCTGAAGGAGGCCAAGGACCTGGTGGAAGGCGCTCCCGCCGCCATCAAGGAAGGCGTCGAGAAGGGCGAAGCTGAAGAACTGCAGAAAAAACTCGAAGAAGCAGGCGCTACTGTCGAGATCAAGTAAATCAAGGTTCTTGGTTTACTTGGAAATATAAGGAGCGGCTGGGGAGGCGATCCCCGGCCCGCTCCTGTTTGTCATTTTTAAACGCGGCCGTGCCCGGGCCGCAGCGAGGCGGTTGGTAAGATGAATTACTCATTTACTGAAAAGAAGCGTATCCGTAAGGACTTTGGCAAGCGGCAGGCGGTGCTCGACGTACCGAACCTGCTGCAGACCCAGATCCGGTCCTACGCGGAATTCCTGCAACTGGAAAAGGACCCGGACAAACGCCGTGAACGTGGCCTGCACGGCGCGTTGGAATCGGTGTTCCCGATCGTTTCCTATTCCCGCAACGCCGCGCTCGAATACGTCAGCTACAAGCTGGGCGATCCCCCGTTCAACGTCGTGGAGTGCAAGCTGCGCGGCATGACCTACGCGGCGCCGCTGCGCGTCAAGGTGCGCCTGGTCATCTACGACAAGGAGAGCTCCGCCAAGCAGAAGCCGGTCAAGTACGTCAAGGAGCAGGAAGTCTACATGGGCGACCTGCCGCTGATGACCGACACCGGCACCTTCGTGATCAACGGCACCGAGCGCGTCATCGTCTCGCAGTTGCACCGCTCGCCGGGCGTGTTTTTCGACCACGACAAGGGCAAGACCCATTCCAGCGGCAAGCTGCTGTTCTCGGCGCGGGTGATCCCCTACCGCGGTTCCTGGCTGGACTTCGAGTTCGACCCCAAGGACGGTATCTTCACGCGCATTGACCGCCGCAGGAAACTGCCGGTGACCGTGCTGCTGCGCGCGCTGGGCATGAACAACGAGGAAATGCTGGACGAGTTCTTCGAGACCAGCAACATCAGCCTGCTGAAAAACGGCGCCAAGCTGGAGTTGATCCCCGAGCGCCTGCGCGGCGAAACCGCGCTGTTCGACATCACCGACAAGAAGGGCGAGGTGATCGTTGCCACGGGCAAGCGCATCACTGCGCGCCACGTCAAGTTGATCGAGGAAGCCGGCTTGAAGGCCCTGCAGGTGCCGGACGATTACCTGGTC
>JAWWDH010000492.1:0-2662 GCA_033720015.1 Pseudomonas sp. | reverse complement strand
CAGCGGCGCGGCGATCAGGTTGACCACCGGGATAAAAGTGAGGATCAACAGGGCGATGGCGCGCGGCAGAAAGTAGCCCAGCTTGCGCATCTCGCGGCCCAGGGTGCGCGGCACCATGGCCATCAGCTCGGCCCAGCTGAACGGCGGAAAGTCGTCCTGGCCGCGCACGACGATTTCAACCTTCTCCGCGAGAAAACCGTTAAACGGCGCGGCGATGATGTTGGCCAGCAGGGTGAAGGTGAAGAACACCATCAGCAATACCAGCACCACGAACAGCGGCCACAGCACATATTCAAGAAAACTCAGCCAGCTCGGCAGGCTCGGCATAAAGGTGTCGACCCAGCCACCGAACTGCTGCACGGCCACGCCGATCAGCGCAGTAAATAGCAGCAGGTTGATGCTCAGGGGTAGCAGCACGAACAGTCGCAAGCCAGGGCTCAGGACCAGTTTCAGGCCTTCACTTAAGTATTGCGGGCCGGTCAGCACAGGGGCGGACATGAGCGTGTCTCCGGGAGGTTGAAGTCGCGCCGACCTTACCGGCTTTGCGGGTCAGGGGAAAGCGTGGGCAATGCGCGCTAACAGATTGCCTGGGCCGTCATAGGGCGTGTCTATGCCTGGTATTGGCAAAGCATATTTCCGCCGCGCGGCCGGCGGGCATAGGCTGCGCAGCACTGAGTTGTTATCCCTTTTGGGCTTCAAGCGTTATTGCCTGGCTACAGGCATAAGCAAGCCCTTGTTGGTTTTTGCCGGCATTGCCGGGAGGAGTTGTTGATGTCTGCCAACCGTCATGCCCGCGTGATCATTCTGGGTTCCGGCCCTGCCGGCTATAGCGCTGCGGTTTACGCTGCGCGGGCCAATCTCAAGCCGTTGTTGATCACCGGCTTGCAAGCCGGCGGCCAGCTGACCACCACCACCGAGGTGGATAACTGGCCCGGTGATGTGCACGGTCTGACCGGCCCGGCCCTGATGCAACGCATGCAGGAACATGCAGAACGCTTCGAGACCGAGATCGTCTATGACCATATCAATGCCGTGGACCTGGCCGGCAAGCCTTTCACCCTGGTCGGCGACAGCGGTACCTACAGCTGCGATGCCTTGATCATCGCCACCGGTGCCAGTGCGCGTTATCTGGGCTTAACCAGTGAAGAGGCCTTTATGGGCAAGGGCGTCTCGGCCTGTGCCACCTGCGATGGGTTTTTCTACCGCAACCGCGAAGTGGCGGTGGTCGGCGGCGGTAATACGGCGGTAGAGGAGGCGCTGTACCTGGCCAATATCGCCAGCAAGGTCACGTTGGTGCACCGCCGCGAAAGCTTCCGTGCGGAAAAGATCCTGCAGGACAAGCTGCAGGCGCGGGTAGCCGAGGGCAAGATCGTGCTCAAACTCAATGCCGAGGTAGACGAGGTGTTGGGCGACAACATGGGCGTGACCGGCGTGCGCCTGAGAAATAACGATGGCAGTCATGCTGAGTTGACGGTCGACGGGCTGTTTGTGGCCATTGGGCATACGCCGAACACGGCGTTGTTCGAGGGCCAGTTGGCGCTCAAGGACGGTTACCTGGTGGTTAACGGCGGCCGTGACGGCAATGCCACCGCCACCAGTGTGGCGGGGGTGTTTGCCGCCGGGGATGTGGCTGACCATGTGTATCGCCAGGCGATCACCTCGGCCGGCGCTGGCTGCATGGCGGCGTTGGATGTGGAGCGTTATCTCGACGGCCAATAAGCCTGAGGGCAATGCAAAAAGCCTCGATTTAATCGAGGCTTTTTGTTGTCCGCGACTGCGACAGGTGCGGCGTTGCGCGGCGCGGCTGGCTTAGCTGGCGTTGCGCTGCAGCGACGGTTGTTCGAAGCGTACGCCGGCCAGGCCGGTGTCCATCAGCGCGCGGATATTGCCGTGATCACTGCCGCTCGGGGTGGCCAGCACGCTGCGGTAGTGCTCGCCGAAGCACTGCAGGGTTTCTTCCAGGCTCAGGCCTTCAAGCAGCGCCAGGCCGAGGGTCTTGCACGAGCCTTCGTTCTGCCCCGCAGCGTTTTCTACGGCGCCATTGCAAAAGGCACTGGGCTGGTAGTGGTAGTGCTCGGCAATAAATGCCAGGGTTTCGGCGAAGGTGAAGTGTTCACTGCGCAGCTTGGCGCGAAACTCGCTCAGGGCACTCATGCGTCTTTCCCTTTGGCGAAGGCCGCTTGCTGTTCGGCGCTGGCCTCCTTCTGATATTTGCTCTTCCACTCGGCATACGGCATGCCGTAAATCTCTGCGCGCGCTTCTTCCATGGTGATGGCGACGCCGGTGTCATCGGCGGCGGCCTTGAACCATTTGGACAGGCAGTTACGGCAGAAGCCGGTGAGGTTCATCATGTCGATGTTCTGCACATCCGGGCGTGAGCGCAGATGATGAACCAGGCTGCGAAAAGCGGCGGCTTCAAGTTCGAGACGTTCTTGATCGGTCATGGCGATGCTCTCTGTAAACAGGCAGGGGAGGCGTGTGGCGATGATAGAAGCCTGCCGGCCTGGCGGCAACGGCCCCGGCGCAGGGCGCGCCGGGATGTGTGCGAGTCGATGTTAAAAACGGCTCTAACGGTGCCCGGCCAGAGTGATCGACACCGACTCTGCAAAGCGCAGGGCGTGCAGTTTGTCGACTTCCACTTCGGCGTAGCGCACCGCAGTGT
>JAWWDH010000491.1:0-2664 GCA_033720015.1 Pseudomonas sp. | reverse complement strand
AGGCCGTTTTTGGCCGCTAACTGTGATGCGCGTGGCTATCGATAGCCTTTACCCGCCAGGCTGATAGATAAGAGGCGCTTGGTCGGGCGGGCGTTTGCGCCTAAAATCGCGGGCCGAGTCACATTCAGCGAAGTTGGCATGTCTGATTTTTCCCAACGCTTCTTGTTCGACGACAGCGACATCCGCGGTGAACTGGTCGGTCTAACCGACAGTTACAGCCATGTGCTGGCCAAACACACTTACCCGCAACCGGTCGCTCAGCTGCTGGGTGAGCTGCTTGCTGCGGCCTCCTTGCTGATCGGCACGCTAAAATTCGAGGGGCTGCTGATTCTCCAGGCGCGCTCCTCCGGCGCGGTGCCCTTGCTGATGGTTGAATGCTCCAACGAAGGCGATCTGCGTGGTATCGCGCGCTATCACGGCGAGCAGATTACCGCCAATGCCAGCCTGTCTGAGCTGATGCCCGATGGCGTGCTGGCCATGACCGTCGACCCGAAAGCCGGGCAGCGTTATCAGGGCATCGTTGATCTTGAGGGTGAAACCCTGGCCGACTGCCTGACTAACTACTTCGCCACCTCCGAGCAGTTGCCCACGCGCTTCTGGCTCTGCGCAGACGGTCAGGGTGCTCGCGGCCTGCTGCTGCAACAACTGCCTGCCGACCGCTTGATGGACGCCGATGAGCGCGAAGCCAGCTGGCAGCACACCATGGCTCTGGCCGACACCGTCAAGGCTGAGGAACTGCTGGGCCTGGATAACGAAACGCTGTTGCATCGCCTGTATCACCAGGAAACATTGCGACTGTTCGAGCCACGCGCGCTGCAATTTCGCTGCAGCTGCTCACGGGAACGTTCTGGCCGTGCGCTGATCAGCCTCGGTCAGACCGACGCTGAGGCGCTGGTGCAGGAGCATGGCGGTAGCGTGGAAATCGACTGCCAATTCTGCAACGAACGCTACCTGTTTGATGCGGCCGATATACTGCAACTGTTCATTGATGGCAGCAGCGACGAGCCGTCAGATACGCGGCACTGAGACAAATAGCCGCAAACCACGCCGTGATGATCTGATCAGAGGCTGCACCTGCAACCTGCTTTTCTGGCATAATCCGGCGCACTTTTTTCGCTGTAGTAGTGCTCTGTTTTCTACTACAAAACGTTCGGAAGACTCGGCCGCATGGCCGACGGGGACCCACATGACGCAAGCCAACAACGCCGTGCACACCGACATCAGCGCCGCTCAACTGGTCGAAGAAGCCCTTCGTCGCGGTGAAGGCGAGCTGGCCGCTAATGGCTCGCTGGTTGTTCGCACCGGCCATCGCACTGGTCGTTCGCCGGCTGACCGCTTCATCGTGCAAGAGCCGAGCACCGAGGCAAAAATCGCCTGGGGCGCGATCAACCGTCCGTTCCCTGCCGACAAGTTTGATGCCCTGTGGGACCGCGTGCAGGCGTTCTCCGATGCCCAGGACAGCTTTGTTTCCCACGTGCATGTAGGTTCTGCTGATGCACACTACCTGCCGGTCAAGATGACCACCGCAACTGCGTGGCAGAACCTGTTCGGCCGTTGCCTGTTCATCAACCCGGAGCAGTTCAATCCGGCGGGCAAAGACCAGTGGCAAGTGCTCAACGTGGCCAACTTCGAGTGCGTGCCCGAGCGTGACGGCACCAACTCCGATGGTTGTGTGATCATCAATTTTGCGGCCAAAAAAGTCCTGATCGCGGGCATGCGTTACGCCGGCGAGATGAAGAAAGCCATGTTCAGCGTGCAGAACTTCCTACTGCCGGACGCTGACGTGCTGCCGATGCACTGCGCCGCCAACATCGGTGAAGAAGGCGACGTAACCCTGTTCTTCGGCCTGTCCGGTACTGGCAAGACCACCCTGTCCGCCGACCCGAGCCGTTACCTGATCGGTGACGACGAGCACGGTTGGGGCGTGGGCGTGGTGTTCAACATCGAAGGTGGTTGCTACGCCAAGTGCATCGACCTGTCCGAGAAGAACGAGCCGGTGATCTGGAAAGCCATCCAATTTGGCGCCGTGCTGGAAAACGTCGTGCTCGACGAGAACCGCGTACCCAACTACGCCGATGACAGCCTGACCCAGAACAGCCGTGCCGCTTACCCGCTGGAGCTGATCGAGAAGCGCAGCGAGAAGAACCTTGGCGGCGAGCCGAATGCGGTGATCTTCCTGACCTGCGACCTGACCGGCGTACTGCCACCAGTGTCGATCCTCAACGAAGAGCAGGCGGCTTATCACTTCCTCTCCGGTTACACCGCGCTGGTTGGCTCCACCGAAATGGGCAGCGGCGGCGGCATCAAGTCGACCTTCTCCACCTGCTTCGGCGCGCCATTCTTCCCGCGTCCGGCTGGCGAATACGCTGAGCTGCTGATCAAGCGTATCCGTGGCTTCGGCTCCAAGGTCTATCTGGTTAACACCGGCTGGACTGGCGGTGGCTACGGCGTTGGCCAGCGTTTCAACATTCCGACTACCCGTGGCGTGATCGCGGCGATTCAGAGCGGTGCGCTGATCGGTACTGAAACCGAGCAACTGCCGATCATCAACCTGAGCGTGCCAACGTCGGTGCCAGGCGTTGAAACCAACCTGCTCAACCCGCGTAACACCTGGGCAGACCAGAACGCCTACGATGAGGCGGCCAAAGGCCTGGCGAGCCTGTT
>JAWWDH010000490.1:0-2680 GCA_033720015.1 Pseudomonas sp. | reverse complement strand
CTTTGTTCACCCAACTCACCGCCTGCGGCACCCTGTTCTTCCCGGATCGCCGTGGCCAGATCGAAGGCCGCATCGATCCGGTGGTGGCCGGGCTCAACGCAATCGGCATTCTCTTTTATGTGCTCCCGGGGCTGATCGCCTTTGGTATCGACTTCGCCACCGGTGCGATCTACCTGCCGGGCGGCCTGACCTCACAGGTTGCACCGCAAGACCTGCAAAACCTCGTCGATGCCGACGGCAAGATCGACCCACTCGAGCTCAAGGCGTTGATCGAAGTGCAAACCGGCCACAGTCTGCCACTGAACGACCCACGCTTGATCCAGCACAGCGGGAGCATTGAGCAACTGGCCGCTTACGGCCTGCGCCCAGCCGCTTAAACCCCGCCATAAAAGCCCGTCAGCACGGCGGGCTGGCCTCTTTTTCGCGCGAGCCTTGGCAGAACGCCTCTATTCTGGATAGCCCGTGAACATACCGCCGCAACATGCCCGGCTCATGCGCCTGGCGACCTTCGCCGCGCTGGCAGCTGCTCTCACTCTGGCGCTGGCCAAAGCCATTGCCTGGTGGTTCAGCGGTTCGGTCAGCCTGCTGGCAGGATTAACCGACTCACTGCTCGACGGCGCCGCTTCGCTGCTTAACCTGCTCGCCGTGCATTACGCCCTACGCCCGGCTGACGAGGACCACCGCTACGGTCATGGCAAGGCCGAAGCCTTAGCCGGCCTGGGCCAAGCGTTATTTATCGGCGCCAGCGCCTTATTAGTGGGCAACCACGCCATTGACCGCCTGCTGCACCCCGAGCCAATTGGCGCGCCAGCCCTCGGCATTGCGGTGATGCTGCTGTCGCTGCTGGTCACGGGCGCCTTGCTGCTGTTCCAAGGCCATGTGGTGCGCCTGACCGGCTCCACGGCGATTCGTGCCGACTCCCTGCACTACCGCTCGGACCTACTGCTCAACAGCAGCATCCTGCTGGCGCTGCTATTGGCCAGTTACGGCTGGCCACAACTGGACGCCATCTTCGGCATCGGCATTGCGCTGTATATCTTCTGGAGCGCCATCAGCATCGTCCGTGAAGCGGTCACCGTGCTGATGGATCAGGAGCTCGACCCGCAGATCAGCACCCAGATGCACAGCCTGGCCTGCGCCGTACCCGGTGTATTGGGCGTGCATGATTTACGCACGCGACTGTCCGGCACTCACTGGTTTGTCCAGCTGCATGTGGAATTACCCGGCGAGTTGAGCCTGCAACAAGCCCACCAACTGTGCGACCAAGTCGAGGCGGCAATTCGCCGCGAATTCCCCCGCGCCGAAGTGCTGGTGCATGCCGACCCCTGCAACGTGGCCGGGCACCCGCCCCCCACTCAAATGGGTAACTAGCACGCAACAAAAAAGGGAGGCCTGCAGGCCTCCCTTTTTATCTGTCCGTCATTGTGGCGATGATAACGCCTTTTCTTCGCCCGCCTGGTTGGGCAGTGCGGGCCCGGGTGCCGTAACGATCCGGTGGGATCGGCGGCGACCGCTCACCTGATTGGGCGAGACGGCTGGACGTGTTGTCCGGGCCTTGAAGTTGATACAAAGCTTACGCTCACCGGTGCAGTGAAAGATTGCTAATATTGCTTATATACAGATAATTTGCGCAATTAATCACCACGTATATATGATAAAGCACAACCAAATGACGATTTATAGGCAATCATGAACAGACTTGATCGTTACGACCTGAATATCCTCGCCGAATTGCAGCGCGACGCCACCCTGTCCAACCAGGAGCTGGCCGAGCGTATCGGCCTGTCGCCTTCGCCCTGCTCGCGGCGGGTCAAACAGCTTGAAGACGACGGATATATCCTCGGCCAAGTCGCCCTGCTCGACCGCAAGCAACTCGGTCTGACGCTAACCGCCTACGTCCTGATCGGCATGGACAAGCACACCCCGGAACGCTTCGAGCATTTTCAGGAAGAAATTCGCAAATGCCCGCAAGTGCTCGAATGCTGCCTGGTCACCGGGATGGACGCGGACTACCAACTCAAGGTGGTGGTTCCGGATATGGACCACTACCAGAAGCTGCTTCTTGGCACCTTGACCCGTATTGAGGGCGTTTCCAGTGTGCGTTCCAGCTTCGTCCTGCAGCAGATCCTCTCCAGCACCCAGCTGCCGTTACAGCACCTGCGCGGCTGATCGCCGCACCTTGGTCATGGCCGGCTGGCAGAGCGGACGCTGGCGCGTATAATCACGCCCCTCTGTGACGGCGGTCGCCATTCCATGCGCCACCGCACACCGATTGCCGGCACCCAGCCGAGCACCTGCAGGTTCACGAGGCCCGAATGGAAACCGAACAGTTCGAATCCCTGATGATGTACGCACTGGTCGGCGGGCTGATGGTGTTTATGTTCTTCATCATCTGGGACCTGGCAAAAACCTCCAAGGCCGGCCGCATGGGCACCGCGATCCTGTTCCTCGGTCTGGGCCTGTGCCTGTTCGCCTTCCTGGCCAAGCCGATCATCACCTACATCATCGAAGCGAGTCGCGGCATCCACGGCTGAGCACGCGCCGTAAGATACGGTTGCGTCCCTCCCATGCGGCCGCAATAAAATGATGGGTATCGCCAGCTCAACCCATCCTACAGACGCGCCTCGACCTCTTTCCATTCGCCGGGTTGCAAACCGTCAAGGCTCCAAGGGCCAATACG
>JAWWDH010000489.1:0-2690 GCA_033720015.1 Pseudomonas sp. | reverse complement strand
GCGGGGGCCAGGCCAGTGGCGCTCATCTGCATACCGATGGTGCCGCCGGTGTAAAGCACCAGGAGTTTTCTACAACCCATATGAGCTCTCCATGTTCACATTGTTCTTATAAGAAAACAGGGGGCTAAGCCCCCTGTTTTTCACAACCCGTGCAGCGTTTAGCGCTGATGCACGTTGTTGCCGATTTCGGCTTGTTTGGCCGGCGCCGTCGCGGTGTGCGAGTTAGCCGCCCAGACGGCTGGGTCGAGGTCCAGGTCGGCGAAGTTTTTCGCGTCCAGCACCGGTGAGGCCACGCCTGCCTTGATCTGGCTGTCGTAGTCGCGCATCAGGCGCATACCCACCTTGAACAGCAGCGCCAGGGCGACCAGGTTGGTAATGGCCAGCAGGCCCATGGTCACGTCGGCGAAGGCGAACACGGTGCCCAGGTCCTGAACCGAGCCCCACAGTACCAGAGCCACTACCAGCACGCGGTAGACCATCACCGGCGCGCGCTTCTTGCTGAAGAAGCCCAGGGCGTTTTCACCGAGGTAGTAGTTGTAGATCAGGGTGGTGAACACGAACATCAACAGGGCGACGGTGACGAACACCCGGCCCCATTCACCGACCACACTGGCCACGGCAGTTTGGGTCAGCACCACACCGGCCATGTCCATGCCAGGCTGATAGACGCCCGACAGCAGGATGATCAACGCGGTGCAGCTGCACAGGATGATGGTGTCGATAAACACGCTCAGCGACTGCACGATGCCCTGTGCCACTGGGTGCTTGACCTCGGCCACGGCGGCGACGTTCGGCGCACTGCCCAGACCGGCTTCGTTGGAGAACAGGCCGCGCTTCACGCCCATGATGATCGCTGCGCCGATACCGCCGGCAAATGCCGGTTCCAGGCCGAAGGCACTGTTGACGATCAGCTTCAAGGTGGCCGGGATGGCCTCAACGTTGCTGCCGATCACGAACAGGGCCATGGCGATGTAGGCAAATGCCATCACCGGTACCAGCACGTCGGCGAACTTGGCGATGCGCTTGATGCCGCCGAAGATGATCAGGCCGATCACCACGGTCAGGATCAGGCCGCTGACATAGGTCGGCATGCCGAAGGTGTCATGCATTGAGCTGGCCACGGTGTAGGACTGCACGGCGTTGAAGCCGAAGCCGAAGGTCACCAGCAGCAGGATCGACACAACGATGCCCAACCAGCGCTGGCCGAGGCCGTGCTCGATGTAGAAGGCCGGGCCACCACGGTAGGTGCCGTCGTCTTCACGGCGCTTGTACAGCTGCGCGATGGAGCATTCGAAGTAGCTGGTGGCCATGCCGACCAGCGCCACGATCCACATCCAGAAGATCGCGCCAGGACCGCCGAGCATGATCGCTACCGAGACGCCGGCGATGTTGCCGGCTCCCACGCGGCCGGCGACCGAGAGCATCAAAGCCTGGAACGAGCTGAGCTGGCCAGGCTGACGCTGGAAGGCTTCGCCGAAGATGCGGAACATGCTGCCGAAATAGCGGAACTGGACGAAACGCGAGGCGATGGTGAAGTACAGACCAAGGCCGATCAGCATCACGATCAGCAGCTTGCTCCAGATCAGGTCATTGAGAATATCGAGCATGGCAGCGCAGTCTCTCTTGTTGTTCTGTGAGGGGGAATTTTTCAGGGGCGGAATAGTTGAGCAGGCGGGCGTGTCGTGCAATTTCGCAGGTGGCGTCGATGTGATGCGAGTTGATGCTAAAATGGCGTCGATCGCACCATCAGGAATTGCCGCATGTCCGACTACCTAGGGCCCAACCTCAAGTTGCTGTGCAGCCATTACCGCTCGATCGCCGAGGTATGCCGCAAACTCACGATCAATCGCGCCCAATTCAACAAATACCTCAGCGGCCAGAGCCGGCCGACGGCATACAATCTCAAGCGAATCTGCGACTTTTTCGGGGTTGAGGCCTACGAACTGAGCCTGCCTGCCGAGCAGTTTGCCGACTTGATTGGTGCCCGCAGCGGTGGCCAGGACGCGCGGATAAGCAGTGATCCCTTGCTGGAGTTTTTTCAGCCCTTGGGCGAGCACTCCAGCAGCTTGTCGCGCTATTGCGGCTATTACTTTGAGTACTCCAATTGCATGTCCGTACCGGGGCAGATTCTGTTGTCGCTGGTGCAACTGCGCGAGGAACGCGGCAGTTTTCTGTTCGAGCGCCAGGAGCGTCAGGAGCCCTCGCGCGCCGACAGTGGCAAGGCGGAAGATTGGGTACGTTGCCGCTACCTGGGCGCGGCGTTTTTCCTACAGGACCGGCTATTTTTGATCGACTACGAGTCGCTGACCGGCAACGAAATGACCCAGACCATCCTGATTCCCAGCTTCAAAAGCCGCATTACCCGTCTCAATGGCCTGAAGACCGGCGTATCCAGCGGCGACCTGCGCACCCCGGCCTGCACTCGGGTGGTCTGGGAGTTTCTCGGCAACGACATCAACCGGGTCAATGCCTACCGCCAGGTGATGCTCTACAGCCCGGATGACCCGCGCATCGACGCCGACATTCGTCAGCGCCTCAGCGGCGCGCAGATCCGCAACGGCCTGTTCGAGATCGAGTAAAGCCGCTTAGCCGCGCAGCTGCTCCAGGCGCATTTTTTGCTGCCCCTTTGCATCGAAGTTATCCAACGCCAGCCAGCGCTCATAACCAGCGGCCAATGCCGGCCATTCGCT
>JAWWDH010000488.1:0-2711 GCA_033720015.1 Pseudomonas sp. | reverse complement strand
GTCGATACCGTTGAGCCGGTTGGCACTCACCCGGCGCTCGATGTCGCGCATGTCCTGCAGGGTGTGACCGAGGTTGAACACCCCACGCTGGGAGAACATCACGTTGTAGTTGATGTCCTGCGACAGGCCTTCCCACAGCTTCATGGCATGCTCGTAGAGCATGGCCGACTCGTCCCACAGATAGTTGGAACGCACGATGGTGGTGTTGCGCGCGGTGTTACCGCCGCCCAGCCAACCCTTCTCGACCACCGCGACGTTCTTCACGCCGAATTCTTTGGCCAGGTAGTAGGCCGTGGCCAGACCGTGGCCGCCACCGCCGACGATGATCACGTCGTATACCGGCTTCGGCTTGGGATTGCGCCACATGCGCTGCCAGTTTTCGTTGTGGCTGAGCGAGTGCTTGAACAGGCCGAAGCCGGAATAACGTTGCATCAGTGGATACTCCTGATACGAAAGACTAAGACCTTAGCGGTAAACCGGATAATCCGCGCACAGACCGGCTGCCAGGGTGGCGACCTGCGCCTCGACGTCGGCATCGCCGAGGTGATCGAGGATGTCGCAGATCCAGCCAGCCAGCTCGATGCTCTGCTGCTCCTTGAAACCGCGGGTGGTGATCGCCGGGGTACCGATACGCAGGCCCGAGGTGACGAACGGCGACTGCGGGTCATTCGGTACGGAGTTCTTGTTCACCGTGATACCGGCGCGGCCGAGGGCAGCGTCGGCGTCTTTGCCGGTCAGGCCCTGACGGATCAGGCTGACCAGGAACAGGTGATTATCGGTACCGCCGGAGACCACGTCGAAGCCGCGCTCGATAAACACCTTGGCCATGGCCTGGGCGTTCTTGATCACCTGCGCCTGGTACTCCTTGAAGCCTGGTTCCAGCGCTTCCTTGAAGCACACGGCCTTGGCGGCGATCACGTGCATCAGCGGGCCACCCTGGGCGCCAGGGAATACCGCGGCGTTGAGCTTCTTCTCGATCTCGGGATTGCTCTTGGCCAGAATCAGGCCGCCACGCGGACCGCGCAGGGTCTTGTGGGTGGTGGTGGTGACCACGTCGGCGTAGGGCAGCGGGTTCGGGTACAGGCCGGCGGCGACCAGGCCGGCAACGTGGGCCATGTCGACGAACAGCAGCGCACCGACCTTGTCGGCGATGGCGCGGAAGCGCGGGAAATCCAGGGTCTTGGAGTAGGCGGAGAAGCCGGCGACGATCATCTTCGGCTGGCACTCGACGGCCAGGCGCTCGACTTCGTCGTAATCGATCAAGCCGGTGGTGGTGTCGATGCCGTACTGCACGGCGTTGTACAGCTTGCCGGACGAGCTGACCTTGGAACCGTGAGTCAGGTGGCCGCCATGGGCCAGGCTCATGCCGAGGATGCAGTCGCCGGCCTGTAACAAGGCCAGGTATACCGCGCTGTTGGCCGAGGAGCCGGAGTGCGGCTGAACATTGGCGAAATCGGCGCCGAACAGTTGCTTGGCACGATCGATAGCCAGCTGCTCGACCACGTCGACGTGCTCGCAACCACCGTAATAACGCTTGCCCGGATAGCCTTCGGCGTACTTGTTGGTCAGACCGCTGCCCTGGGCTTCCATTACCCGCTGACTGGTGTAGTTCTCCGAGGCGATCAGCTCGATGTGATGCTCCTGACGCGCCTCTTCGGCGTTTATCGCCGCCAACAGTTCGTCGTCATAGCCCTGGATCTGGTCGTGTTTGCTGAACATGCTTGAGTCTCTCCTGCGCCTGGCTGGTTAGCTCAGGCGCAAAGGTCCGGCGCCTTGAGTGAGACCGGGGTCTGCACTCAAGACGGGCGTGCTAAAGGGTTAAGGGTGGACGGTCAGTTGATGACATACGCCTGAAAGGCGTCGACACCGGCCTGAGCGACGACCTCGTCCTGGTCGGGGGTGCCCGAACTGCAGCCGATGCCGCCGATGATGTGCTCGTGGAGAAACAGCGGCAGGCCTCCGGCCACGATGGAAAAACGGCCCTGGTTACTGGTGTTGATGCCGAAGGCCGGCTTGCCGGGCACACTGACTTCGCCATAGGAGCGGGTCGACTTGCGCGCGGCGGAGGCGGTAAAGGACTTGCCCATGGCGATGTCGATGCTGGTGATGCGCGCACCGTCCATGCGCTGGAACATGATCATGTGGCCGGCGTCGTCGGTAATCGAGATATCCATATCAACGTTGATTTCTTTGGCCTTGCGCACACAGGCCTGCATGATGACCTGGGCGTCGGCCAGGGTAAGTCTGGGTACCATTTTCATTGTTATTGACCTCAGTCTCGATGTGGAAAACTACTGCTTAGTCGTAGAGCACCATGTCCAGGGCCTGCTCCAGGGTTTTCACGGTGCGTTCGATGTTGTTCAGCTTGTCCAGCCCGAACAGCCCGATACGGAAAGTCTGGAAGTCACTCGGCTCGTCGCATTGCAGCGGGACGCCGGCCGCGATCTGTAAGCCCTGCGCGGCGAATTTCTTGCCGCTCTTGATATCGCCATCGTCGGTGTAACAAACCACCACGCCGGGCGCCTCGAAGCCCGGCGCAGCGACACTCTTGAAATCTTTGCTGGCCAGCAGTGAGCGCACCAGACGGCCCAGTTCCAGCTGTTCGGCACGCACGGCCTCGAAGCCGTAGGCCTCGGTTTCCTTCATCACGTCACGAAAGCGTGTCAGCGCATCACAGGGCATGGTGGCGTGATAGGCATGACCACCCTGTT
>JAWWDH010000487.1:0-2719 GCA_033720015.1 Pseudomonas sp. | reverse complement strand
GTTGTAGTCGCGCTCGACCATAAACAGCGAGCCACCCATGATGGCGCAGTTCACCGTGATCAACGGCAGGAACACGCCGAGGGCGTTGTACAGCGAGGGGACGTACTTATCCAGGGCCATCTCGAGGATCTGTACGATCGCCGCGATCACGCCGATAAAGGTCAGCAGGCCGAGGAAACTCAGATCAACTTCGGGGTAACCGGCCCAGGCCAGCGCACCATCCTTGAGCAGGTTGGTGTAGATCAGGTTGTTCACCGGCATGGTGATACCCAGTACCACCACTACAGCGATACCGAGACCAATCGCCGTTTCGACCTTTTTCGAGATGGCGATGAAGGTACACATGCCAAGGAAGAACGCCAACGCCATGTTCTCAACGAACACCGCACGGACGAACAGACTGATGTAGTGCTCCATTAGTAGGCCTCCTTGTTGGATACCTGAGGCGCCATCTTGAAGCTCTCTTTTTCAATCTGCTCGCGTTTCCACACACGAATTCCCCAGATAAACAGGCCAATCAGGAAGAACGCCGAAGGCGGCAGCAATAGCATGCCATTCGGCTGGTACCAGCCGCCGTCGTTGATCAGCGGGATGATTTCGTAGCCCATCAACTTACCCGCGCCAAACAGCTCACGAATGATGCCGAGGGCAATCAACATGGCGCTGTAGCCCAGACCATTACCAATACCGTCGAAGAACGACAGCACCGGTGGGTTCTGCATGGCGAAGGCTTCAGCGCGGCCCATCACGATACAGTTGGTGATGATCAGACCAACGAACACCGACAACTGCTTGGACAAGCTGAAGGCATAGGCCTTGAGCACCTGGTCCACCACAATTACCAGAGAGGCAATAATCACCATTTGTACGATCATGCGGATCGAGCCGGGGATCTGGCTGCGAATCATTGAAATAAACAGGTTGGAGAACCCGGTTACCAACGTCAGCGCGGCGGACATCACCAGTGCAGTTTTCAGGTTCGAGGTCACCGCCAGAGCGGAACAGATACCGAGAATCTGCAGGCCGATGGGGTTGTTGTTGAAAATAGGGTCTAGCAGTACTTGTTTGATCGTGGGTTGCGACATGATCAAGCCTCCCCTGCGCGCAGGTTCGCGATAAACGGACCGAAGCCATTCTGGCCGAGCCAAAATTTCAGCAGATTGTCCACACCAACACTGGTCAGCGTGGCGCCTGCCAGGCCATCAACCTGATGCACTGCATTTGGGCTCTGTGCATCGACACCACCTTTGACGATTTGCACGGCCAGTTTGCCGTCTTCATCAAATAGGGTTTTGCCTGGCCATTGGCCTTTCCACTTCGGATTGTCGACTTCGCCACCCAGCCCCGGCGTTTCGCCGTGCTGGTAGAAGCCCATGCCCACCACGGTATTGAGGTCACCCTTGATGGCGATAAAGCCATGCAGGGTCGACCACAAGCCATAGCCACGAACCGGCAGAATCAGCGTTTCAACCTGACCGTCTTTTTCAACCACATACACCGTGCTGAAATTTTCCTGACGCTTGATCCCGGCAATGTCATCGCTGCCCTTGAGCACCGAGGACATTTTCGGGTCCTTGGAGGCTTTCAACGGGTCGAAGGTGACCGGGTCTTTAGCATCCGAGAACTTACCGGTTTCCAAGTCCACCAGCTTGGCGCTGATGGTGCCCTTGAACATGTCTTTGACCTGGGCGCTGGACATGCTGGCATCGCCCAGACCGGCAATAGCCAGAATGCTGCGCTGTTTATCCAGCAGACGGTTGTCCACTTGAGTTGGCTTCAGTGCAATGGCGGCACCGGCGACGAACACCGAGCACACCAGGCACACCAACAACGCCACCACCAGGGTACGGACGGTGGATTCTTTTTGACTAGACATTGCGTGCCAGCCTCCGCTTGATATTGGCCTGAACGACAAAGTGGTCGATCAACGGTGCAAACAGGTTGGCGAACAGAATCGCCAGCATCATGCCTTCAGGGAAGGCTGGGTTGACCACACGAATCAACACCACCATGACGCCGATCAGCGCACCAAAGATCCACTTACCGGTGTTAGTCATGGACGACGACACGGGGTCGGTGGCCATAAAGAACATACCGAAGGCAAAACCGCCGACGACCAGATGCCAGTGCCACGGCATGGCAAACATCGGGTTGGTGTTGGAACCCAGTGCGTTAAGCAGCAAGCTCAAGCCGATCATCCCCAGCATGACGCCGGAAACGATGCGCCAACTGGCAATTTTGGTGATCAGCAGCACGCCGCCGCCAATCAGAATCGCCAAGGTGCTGGTTTCGCCCATGGAACCGTGAACGGTGCCGACGAAGGCGTCCATCCAGGTGATGCCACTGCTCACCACGTTTTCAATGCCGCCAGCTGCTGCCAGGCTCAACGAGGTGGCACCGGCGAAGCCATCAACTGCCGTCCATACCGCATCACCGGACATTTGCGCCGGGTAGGCGAAGAACAAAAAGGCACGCCCTGCCAACGCCGGGTTGAGGAAGTTCTTGCCGGTACCGCCAAACACTTCCTTGCCGATCACTACGCCGAAGCTGATACCCAGAGCCACCTGCCATAGCGGAATGCTCGGCGGCAGAATCAGGGCAAACAACACCGAGGTAACGAAGAACCCTTCATTGACTTCATGCTTGCGGATGGAAGCTAACAACACTTCCCAGAAACCGCCAACGATGAAGGCCGTGGCATAAACCGGCAGGAAGTACG
>JAWWDH010000486.1:0-2727 GCA_033720015.1 Pseudomonas sp. | reverse complement strand
GAGTATTTGGCGAGCTGACGTTCACTGTTACATAGCTGGCGTGTTGATAGACCTTGTCCAGGCACAGCAGATAATCATCCACTGCATTCTCAACTGGAGTATCGAAGTTCTTGCCAATATTGATGCCCAGCACGCCTTTGTATTTGGCGGCCTGCACGCGAGCCAGCAGGTGATCAACACCGTGGTTGTTAAAGCCCATGCGATTGATGATCGCCTCAGCCTCAGGCAAGCGGAACAACCGCGGCTTGGGGTTACCCGGCTGCGGACGCGGCGTCACGGTGCCAATCTCGACAAAGCCAAAGCCCAATTGAGCGAAGCCATCAATAGCGTCGCCATTCTTGTCCAACCCGGCAGCCAAACCGACCGGGTTGGCAAACTCCAAGCCCATCACCTTGATCGGCAACGAGGCCGGACTCTTGGTCAATAAGCTGTTAAGGCCCAGACGACCGCCAGCACCGATCAAGTCGATGGACAGCTCATGGGAGGCTTCAGGAGAAAGTTTGAACAGCAGCTCGCGGGCCAGGGTATACATGGGCAGGCTTAGCTCGATAAAGTTACAAAGACCGCGATTATAGCTGGCTGCGTACCTGATAGGCGAGGCGCACGGCAGTATCAGCCCAATCGGCGCAAGCTCAGTAGCTCTCCGGTCGCGCTGAACTCTAGTTCGAAGGAACCATAAATGCCGTCATGGGTCAGAAATGCCCGGAAATGGTGAGCTGGCACACTGACACTCCTACCGTCACGACTTTGCACTAATATGCGGCTGGCACGCCCTTGATAGACCACACGCATGCGCTCGGCCGATAACGCGATATCAAACACCAGACTGGGCATGGAGGCACCTTTGCAACTGACTGCAGCTATCTTGCCATACGCCGCGCCGCGGCCCTTTGAAAAACCTGTCGCAACGGACGATAAAGCCTGTGCAGCGCTCGGTGCGCTCTGCCACACTGACAATGGTGACTTCGGAGCTTGTACCTGGCCATGAGTCTGTCTGAGCAGCCTTCCACCCTCAGTGCACGCCTCGCTACCTTGGCGCAACGGCTAGGTCTTATCGGCCGCGGGCAACGCCAAATACTTGAGCGTGCCAGCCAGCTACGCCTGCCCTTCAGCCCTCTGCCGCAAGTGCGTGACAGTATCTACTGGCAAGACGGGCCGCAGTTAGAACGCCTGATCGACTTGCCACGCAGCGCACTCTCCGGCCCTGTTCAGGAAGACAAAGCACAAGCTCATGCCATGTTGGTACGCGTCATTGATACGCAACAACAGCAACTGACATCGTTCGACCTACGCATGATCGACGGACTGTCCACCTGTAGCCCCGAACAGGCCAACCACACCAGCTTTGAAGCCTTCGCTGCCAGCGAGTCCTGCCGCCAGGTCCGCATCATCAGCTACAAAGACTTCGTTAGATCGATCAGCCTACCGTTACCGCGTTTCCTTGCAGGGGAACGCATTAACCTGCGCCAAGCCAGCTGGCGCGGTGAACGGGTGTTCTGGGCCGGCGAGCATCATAGCGAGGCGTTTGCCTGCGCCATTGCCTATGCCCGAAGGCGCGAACTGGAGGTCAATTTGCCTGCAGAACTCAGCCATTACCGCCTAAGCGAGCAAGGCCTCAATGACTTGCAGCAGCACTACCATGTATTAGCCATGCCCAATGTGGCCTGGAGTGACCCTGCGTTTATGGCCTTACTGCTGGACAACGGCTTGCCTTATGCGCGTTTGGCGCTGCTTGGCGGCCCCAACGCTGCGGAGTTTCTCCTGCTACCCAAACACTCCAGCGATGCAACTGCACTGGGCGAGGGCTTACGCCTGGCTGGCGCGCCAGATGTGGTGGGATATCTGCGGCAATTGTAAATTCGTCCAACAGCTAATCTACCGCCCCCCGCAAACCAATGAAAACCCGCTGCCTCTTTGAGGCAGCGGGTTTTCATTTTTACAGCCAAGCTTAAATCACACTATCTGGAAGGCGTTATCCCCCAGCAAACCATTAATAACGCTGGCGGTATCGGCACCGCCCGAAATAATGCCACCACCACCGGGAGTCACGCCGTACTCGACAGCGACATTAAAGCCAGTCAACTCAATAGTCGCGGTCGCAACGCCGCCTGCTGTAGGGCTCACGGCAATGATGGTGCTGTTATCAATCACCGAGAAACTAAGAAAGTCATCCAACGATCCGGCGTTGTAGGACTCTCCAATCAGCAATTGAGTGAGATCCAACTTGTCGCCTTCGCTCAGATTGAAATCCAAAATCTTATCGGCCCCAGTGACATCGGTCGACAGCCAACGGAAGGTATCCGCCCCAGCGCCACCAGAGAGGATATCGTCACCCAGGCCACCGATGAGAATGTCGTTGCCATCACCACCGGACAGCACGTCGTTACCAGCCAGCCCACTTAGCGTGTCGTTACCTCCAAGGCCAAACAGGTAATCTACGCCAGCAGTGCCAATCAGATTATCCATGCCGGCAGTACCTTCCACTGACAGAGAGTCCGGAATCAACATGGCACTCAGCACACTACTGACACTGTCGCCGTCACCATCAATACCTACGATATTGTGGGAAAGACTGATTGGCTGAGCGGCACTGGCTTGGTCGTACTCAAAAAGACCGAGCTTGAAGTTTTTTGCATTGCCACCCTCAATCTGTACGGCACTGAAGTTGTTAGCCGAGCTGACTTCATACCACCATCCTTCCTGCATGCCCGATACTCGAATCGAGTT
>JAWWDH010000485.1:0-2729 GCA_033720015.1 Pseudomonas sp. | reverse complement strand
TCGAAGTTCATCTGGGTCAGTTTGCTGACCCCATCGACCAACTCGGCCACGGACTCGCCAAACTGGGTGTCCAGCGCTTCCTTGGCGATGCCAGTGTCTTCGATCACGTCATGCAGCATTGCGGCCATCAGGCTCTGATGGTCCATGTGCATGTCTGCCAGGATCCACGCCACTGCCAGAGGATGAGTGACGTAGGCTTCACCGCTGCGGCGGCGTTGGCCGTCGTGGGCTTGTTCGGCGTAGAAGTAGGCGCGACGGACCAGGTTAACCTGGTCGTCGTCGAGGTAGGTCGAAAGTCTGTCGGCGAGGACATCTATGCTCGGCATGGGTGTTCCCCTTGCCGATTCAGATGACCCTGCGCCTGACGACGTCGACCTGGCATAGGCTTACAGAGGCTCGTTAGCCTCTTCCTCGAATGCGGCAAACAGCGGCTCTTCCTCAACGATTTCCTCTTGGGCGATGACGTCATAGCTCATCAGGCCAGCGGCGATTTCACGCAGCGCGACCACGGTGGGCTTGTCGTTTTCCCAAGCCAGCATCGGTTCTTTGCCACCGGTAGCCAGTTGGCGCGAGCGCTTGGTAGCGAGCATGACCAGCTCGAAGCGGTTATCAACGTGATCCAGGCAATCTTCGACGGTAACGCGAGCCATGGTGTTCCTCGTAGCAAATGCGTAATAGAGCTGGGCCCAAATGGGCGAGCGGACTGAATAGTCTAAAAAATCACCAGCCTTAAGGGAAGCACTGATTTAGCGCTGCACGATAAGTCAGACCAGTAACTCGCTAAGCAGGCCGCTGTGGCGTTGCTGTTGCGGGCTTTGTAGCAGCCGGTTGGCGCGAAAAATAGCCTTCAGGTCGCTCAGCGCGTGGGCGAAGTCATCGTTGATCAACAAGTAGTCATATTCGACGTAGTGGCTCATCTCATTGACGGCTTCACGCATGCGCTGTTCGATGATCTCGCCGCTGTCCTGGCCGCGATTGGTCAGACGATGGCGCAGAGCTTCCTGGGTCGGCGGCAGAATAAAGATGGATTTGGCCTCTGGCATCAGGCGGCGAACTTGTTGTGCGCCTTGCCAGTCGATCTCCAAAATCAGGTCGAAGCCTTCGCGCAGGGTTTGTTTAACCCATTCCTGCGAGGTGCCGTAGAGGTTGCCGAAGACTTCCGCGTGCTCAAGAAACTCGGTTTTGTCGAGCATGGCGTGAAACTGCTCACGGCTGGCGAAGTGATAGTTCACCCCGTCCACTTCACCCGGGCGCATGGCGCGCGTGGTGTGCGAGACGGAGACGCGAATCTGCGCCTCGCTGTCAATCAGCGCCTTGACCAGGCTGGTCTTGCCCGCGCCGGAGGGGGCGGAAATGATGTACAGGGTGCCGGTGGTTATGCTCATGGATCAGTCCTGGGCGCGTTGTTCGAAGAGTAGCAGTAGCGGTTTGGCTTATTCGATGTTCTGCACTTGTTCGCGCATCTGCTCAATCAGCACTTTCAAGTTGACGGCGGCCTGGGTGCTACGCGTGTCGAAGGCCTTGGAGCCGAGGGTGTTGGTTTCGCGGTTGAGTTCCTGCATGAGGAAGTCCAGGCGTCGGCCCGCTTGGCCACCGGTTTTCAGTACCCGGCGCACTTCGCTGACATGGGTGACCAGACGATCGAGTTCCTCGGCGACATCGCTTTTCTGCGCGAGCATCACCAGCTCTTGCTCCAGGCGCTGCGGGTCGAGATCGGCCTGCATTTCGGCGCAGCGGTCGAGAATCTTCTGCCGTTGGGCAGCGAGCATCTGCGGTACCAGTTCGCGCAGCGCGACAACTTCGCCAGTGATGCTGTCCAGGCGCTCGTTGAGTAGCTTGGCAAGTTCAGCGCCTTCACGTAAGCGGCCTTTTTTCAGCTCGTCCAGCGCCTCGGTGAAGAGTGTCAGTGCGGTTTTATTGAGCGCTTGCGGGTCGGCGGCATCCGCGACCAGCACGCCGGGCCAGCCCAATACTTCCAGTGGGTTAAGCGCGGCGGGCTGTTTGATCAGGCTGGCGACGCTTTCGGCGGCGGTGACCAGCTGCGCGGCGCGCTCTAGATCGACTTGTAAGGCTTTACCGGCATTGTCATCGCTGAAGCGCAGGGTGCATTCGACTTTGCCGCGCGATAAGCCATTGCGCAGGGCTTCGCGCACTGCGCCTTCAAGGTCGCGGAAAGCTTCCGGCAGGCGCAGGTGAGGTTCCAGGTAGCGATGGTTGACCGAACGCAGCTCCCAGCTCAGGGTGCCGCTGGCACTCGCCTGTTCAGCGCGGGCGAAGGCAGTCATGCTATGGATCATGGGGCGAACCTCGCGAAAAGTCGTAACTAAAGGCGCAGGATTGTAGCGCAGTGCGTCGGTCGCTCCCAATTCGGCATGCCAGCACAGGTTTACGGCCCTATAATGGCCGGCAGATTTTTATTCAGAGTAGGTATCCTAGATGAAACGTCCCAGTGGCCGCACCGCCGATCAGTTGCGCTCGATTCGTATCACTCGCAACTACACCAAGCATGCCGAGGGGTCGGTTCTTGTGGAGTTTGGCGATACCAAAGTGATTTGTACGGTGAGTGTCGAGTCGGGCGTTCCACGCTTCTTGAAGGGCCAGGGGCAGGGCTGGCTGACCGCCGAGTACGGCATGCTGCCGCGTGCCACCGGTGACCGTAACCAGCGTGAAGCCAGCCGTGGCAAGCAGGGCGGTCGTACCCTGGAAATTCAGCGTTTGATCGGTCGCTC
>JAWWDH010000484.1:0-2730 GCA_033720015.1 Pseudomonas sp. | reverse complement strand
CCGGTGCCTCTAAGCCGGCACACCCTGCAGTGCGGGCGAGGAGCGCGCCCTGGTCGATGCTGCCTGTGTGGCCCCACAAGGTTTTAAAGGTGCGTAATTGCATGATCTGATCCTGGATAGCGTGCTCTATACCGAGGAGCAACTTCCATGCCAAGATGTATGTATAATTACAACCTATTGAAAAATAATAAAAAAATACCGGATCGGTAAAGATTGGCTTGGCTGTGTCGCGGGGCGATGCACCGCGAGGTGTGCATCCCGCGTCCTTTTTGGTGCAGGTCGCGGCGGTGGCGGCGAACGGCGTTCGGGGTCACTCCGTCCTCCAGCCCGGGCGCCCTGGCGCGATGCACCAGAATGGCGCAGGGCATGTATTTGGTGCATTTTCCGGTGCAGCGTACCGCGCTCAGGGTCGCAGTGTGGCCGCTGTCGGCGGGATTGACGGTTCTGGCATGGTTCCTGCTTTGCCTTACCTGTCCGTACTCCTGACATGACGTGACATGAAAACCAATAGAGCGCTAGGGTTCCGACCACTGTACCGGTGGTGACTGGTCCGAGAGCACTCGACCTTTCGGTGAAGGGTTACACGGCGGGATAAAAGCCCGGGAGAACTGAAGGCGAAATGCCGGGGGTACTCTGTGATCAACCGACCCAACCCGACTGAGAGGTACACCATGAAGCGATTCACCTTATTCCTGCTCCTTGTGATGTTGTCGACAACGGCATCGGCCCGCGACAGCTTCAAGATCTGCTGGTCGATCTACGTCGGCTGGGTGCCCTGGGCCTACGGTGCCGAGCAGGGCATCGTGAAGAAATGGGCCGATAAATACGGCATCAACATCGAAGTGGTGCAGATCAACGACTACATCGAATCCATCAACCAGTACAGCATGGGCGAGTTCGATGCCTGCACCATGACCAACATGGATGCGCTGACCATTCCGGCTGCGGGCGGTGTGGACAGCACGGCGCTGATCGTCGGCGACTTTTCCAACGGCAATGACGGGATCGTGCTCAAAGGCAAAGACTCGATGGCGGACATCAAGGGGCAGACCGTGAATCTGGTCGAGCTGAGTGTGTCTCACTATCTTCTGGCCCGCGGCCTGGAAAGCGTGGGTCTTACCGAGCGCGATGTCCAGGTGGTGAACACCTCGGACGCCGATATGGTGGCGGTCTATGCGACACCCGGTGTGACGGCAGTCGCGACCTGGAATCCCCTGTTGAGTGAAGTGGCCGCCATGCCAGACAGCCACCTCGTATTCGACTCCTCCCAGATCCCCGGCGAGGTGATCGACCTGTTGATCATCAACACCGAGACGCTGGCGGCCTACCCGGCGCTGGGCAAGGCGCTGACCGGGGCGTGGTACGAAATCATGGCACACATGAACGGTGGCGATGAGCGCGCGACCGCCGCCAAGACCTTCCTGGCGGAACTGTCCGGTACCGACCTTGCAGGTTTTGAGTCGCAACTGGCCAGCACCGAAATGTTCTACACCCCGGCGGAAGCGCTGGCCCTGACCAACAGCGAGCAGGTGAAGGCCACCATGCAGACGGTGGCGGAGTTCTCGCACAAACACGGCTTGCTGGGTGAGGGTGCGCCTGATGCCACGTTCATCGGTGTGGAGACACCCGCGGGCGTCTACGGTGATAGCAATAACATCAAGCTGCGTTTTGATCCGACCTACATGCAAATGGCCCTGGACGGCGAACTCTAGGCCCACGGCAGGGCACGGGAGCGTTGCTCTCCCGTGCTCCACCCCATCAAGGATTGATCATGAAACGCCTGATTAACCAGACACCAGCGCCGATGCTGCGCGTGCTGCTTACCCTGTTGCCTTTTGTGGCACTGGTGCTGCTGTACATGCTGGCCTCGGATGCCAGATTGGCGGAAAACCCCGCAGACAAACTGTTGCCCAGCTTCGCGCAGATCGGCGATGCCATACAGCGCATGGCTTTCGAGCCGAGCAAGCGCAGCGGCGACTACCTGCTCTGGGAAGACACGCTGAGCAGCCTTACCCGGCTTGGGCTGGGGGTGGTGATCGCGGCGGTGATCGGCCTTGCACTGGGATTGTTCACCGGTGCCCTGCCGCTGGTGGCAGCGACGGCGAGTCCCCTGCTGACCGTGGTGTCGCTGATTCCCCCGCTGGCGATTCTTCCCGTGCTGTTCATTGTGTTTGGTCTGGGCGAACTGTCGAAGGTGGCCTTGATCGCCATTGGCATCACTCCGTTCATTGCCCGTGACATACAGCGGCGCACGCAGGAAATACCTTCGGAGCAGCTGGTCAAGGCGCAAACGCTGGGAGCCAATACCAGCCAGATCATCTGCCGCGTGCTGTTGCCGCAGTTAATGCCGCGACTGGTCGACGCCGTGCGTCTTTCGTTGGGCGCCGGCTGGCTGTTTCTCATTGCGGCCGAAGCGATCGCCGCGACCGAGGGCCTTGGCTATCGCATCTTTCTGGTGCGCCGCTACATGGCGATGGACGTCATCCTGCCCTATGTGGCCTGGATTACCCTGCTGGCGTTTGTGATTGATGCGCTGCTGGCCGCGCTCAGCCGTCGCCTGTTTCCGTGGCATCACCAGGGGGGCCACTGATGATTGAAGCACGCAATCTGTGGAAGAAGTACGGTGACAACGTCGTGCTGGAACGCGTCAACCTGCGGGTAGAGGAAGGGGAGTTCATCACCCTCGTAGGCACCTCGGGATGCGGTAAAAGCACCTTCCTGAACATGCTG
>JAWWDH010000483.1:0-2730 GCA_033720015.1 Pseudomonas sp. | reverse complement strand
TGCAGATACGCCCACTCACGGGTGGCGCAGCCGGCGAGGTGGCGGACGGCGGAATTGGCACCGTCTGCGGCAATCAACACGGGAGTACGCAATTGCCGGCCATCGTTCAAGGTCAGCAACCAGTCATCGCCGGAGCGACGCAACTGTTCCAGTCGGGCGTTAGCCAACAGGCCAATATTGCTGTCGTGCAAGCGTTCGAGCAGGGCATCCTGCACCACGCGGTTTTCGACGATATGGCCGAGTGTCTCGGCATGTACGCTGGCCGCACTGAAATGAATCTGTCCGGTGCCGGAGCCGTCCCATACCTGCATCTCGGCATAGGCACTGCAGCGCCGCGCGACGATGCCGGGCCATACGCCCAGACGCTCCAGTACCCGCTGACTGGCCATTGAAAGCGCACTGACACGCGGCTCGAAGGGTGCACCGTTATCGAATGGTTTGACGCTGAGCGAGCCACCATCGACCAGCAGGATATCCAGTCCAGCCTCCTGCAGGGCCAGGGCCAAGGCACTGCCGACCATACCGGCACCGACGATGATCAGATCCGCACGCATGCTTGAATTTCCTTATGTGGCCTGCCGCGCACGCGGCTTGAGGCGAACGTAGAGGGTCTTGTGTACCTTGGCCACCAACTGGTCCTGCGCGTCGCGCACCTCGACACTGAGCTGCGGCAAATACTTTTCACCGTTGGCAGTATGCGTGCGGATATCCGCTAGCAGGGCGTCGTCGATGCGAAAGTCGGCGAACACAGGCCCCTTGCCGGGGCTGACAAACTCGATGCTCGCGGCCTTATCCCAGACCAGATACTCATCGCCGAGCAGTGGCATCAGCAAAAGCATGTAAAAAGGGTCAACCATGCTGTACAGCGAACCACCAAACTGGGTGCCGACAAAGTTACGGTTGTACCAGCGCAGCACCATTTTTACCCGTGCCTGACGGCAATCGGCACTGATGTGCTGCACGCTCACCCCTGCGCCGAGGTACGGCGGGTAGAGGTTCAGACCGAAGCGCAGCAAGCGGGCACGACGAGCCAAGCGGCGAGCACTCATGCAGCCGCGCTCATGTAGGGCGGGTGCCCAGGCCCATGGCCTGGCGAGCGAACCAGCGCTTGGCCGGTGGCAGCACATCCAGGCCCAGCAGCCCCAGACTACGCCCGGCGGCGAGCAAGGGTGCGGACGTACTGAACAGCCTCGTCACCTGATCGGAGAAGCCCACGGTGAGCTGCTGATCGGCCCGTTGGCGCTGCAGATACGCCTGCAAGGTAGTGAAGTCACCAAGTGCGGCGCGACTGTCGAGCAGTGTCGCGGCCAGCGCCAGGGTGTCGCGCAAGGACAGGTTGTAGCCCTGACCGGCAATCGGATGCAGGCTGTGCGCGGCGTTGCCGAGCACCACCAGATGGGGCCGCACCTGTTCCTGCGCCTCGATCAAGGCCAGCGGATAGAGATGCCGTGCGCCCACCTGGCGCAAGGCGCCGAGACGGTATCCGAAGGCCTGCTGCAACTCGTCGAGAAAGCGCCTCTCATCCAGTGCCCGCAGACGCTCGGCATCGGCGCTGCTGCGGGTCCAAACCAGGGCGCAGCGATTATCCGGCAACGGCAACAGGGCCATTGGCCCGTCTTCGGTAAAGCGCTCGAAGGCCTGGCCGCGATGGGCTTCCTGCGCACTGACATTGGCGATCAGCGCGCTCTGCCCATACTCGCGGTGCTGCACGCCGATGCCCAGTTGCTCGCGCAAACCCGAGCGGCCGCCATCGGCGAGAATCGCCAGGTCGCAATCCAGAGTGGATTCATCATCCAGGCTCAGCCGATAACCGTCCGCCAAGGCCTGCATCGCCGTCACCTGGGCCGGGCTGCGCCAGCTGACCACCTGCCGATCCAGCGCCTGCCACAGGCACTGGCCCAACCAGGCGTTCTCCACCACATAGCCGAGCGCCGGCACCCCTTCGTCCTGAGCGCTCAAGCGCGCCGCGGCAATCCGACCGCGGTCGGACACATGGATCTGCGCAATAGGCTCGGCGCGCTGGGCGATCTGTGACCACAGGCCGAGCCGCTGATAGATCTGCTGCGAACCGTAGGACAGCGCGGTCGAACGCGTATCGTAACTCGGTTGATAACCGTCCCCTGGCGCGAAGGGCTCGATCAGGCAGATCTGCCAGCCACGCGCCCTGGCGGCGCCTTGCAGGGCCAGTGCCAGGCTGGCGCCAACCAGGCCACCACCGATGATCGCGAGATTGACTCGGTGCATAGGATCAGGCGACCTCGGCACGCGCGTCGAGCATCAGCGCCTCGATCTCGGCGACGGTCTTCGGCACGCCACCGCTAAGAATTTCACAGCCGGACTTGGTCACGATCACGTCATCCTCGATGCGTACACCAATGCCGCGCCATTTCTTCGCCACATCCTGATTATTCACTGCGATGTAGATGCCCGGCTCGACGGTCATGGCCATGCCGACTTCCAGCACGCGCCATTCGCCGCCGACCTTGTACTCGCCCACATCGTGCACATCCATACCCAGCCAGTGGCCGGCACGGTGCATGTAGAAAGGCTTATAGGCTTCACTGGCGATCAGCTCATCAACCTCGCCCTGCAGCAGCCCAAGCTCGACCAACCCGGCGGTGATCACCCGCACCGTGGCCTCGTGGGCCTCGCTCCAGTGTTTGCCGGGGGCAATTTCCTTGAACGCTGCCTCCTGGGAGGCCAGCACCAGCTCGTAAATAGCCTTCTGCT
>JAWWDH010000482.1:0-2742 GCA_033720015.1 Pseudomonas sp. | reverse complement strand
TGGGCGACCATACCTGGATATCCGTCAGGGTTTGCTGGGTGAACTTGTCATCAACAGTCATGCGGGCTCCGGGCGAATGCGGATTTCACCCACCCAGTGTCGCGTAAAGCGCGTCGCACAAACACCGGCAAAACCAGTGGTTATCGATGCTTAGCGACGGTTAACTGTTTGCGCCGCACGCAGCATATCGGCCCCAATACTCGCTTCGTAGGCCTGCCAAACCGGCTGCATCGCTGTGCGCCAGGCGGTCTGCTCTTGCGCAGTAAGGCTGATCACCTTGGTCTTGCCGCCTGCTAGTAACTGCGCGCGGGCTTTCTGATTGAGCGCCTCAGCATCCTTATTAACAGCAAAGGTCACCTCATCAATGATGGTTTCCAGCTCGGTACGGAGCTTGTACGGAATGCTGTTCCAGAACGTGACATTGCTCACCAGCATGTAGTTGAGCGAGCCGTGGTTGGTCTCGGTGATAAACGGCTGCACGCTGTCGAACTTCTGGCTGACGATGTTTGACCAGGGGTTTTCCGCGCCTTGTACGCTACCGTTTTGCAGCGCTGCGAAGGTTTCGGCAAACGGCAGGCGCACGGCACTGGCGGCAATCGCCTGAAACTGCGATTCAAGCACCGCTGATGGCTGAATGCGGAACGCCAATCCTTTTGCATCGGCCGGCTGATGCAGTTCGCGAGTAGCCGATAGCTGCTTCATGCCATTGTTCCAAAACGCCAGGCCATAAATATTTTGCGCCGTCATGCTGCTCAACAGTTCACGGCTCTTGTCGCGTTTCTGGAAGCGCTTGACCGCATCCAGGTCATCAAACAAAAACGGCAAATCGAACAGTTGCAGCTGCTTGGTGTATGCCTCGAACTTGGACAGTGAAGGCGCCAGTAGCTGCACCTTATTGTTACGCAACGCCTCCAGCTCATCGGCATCACCAAACAGCACAGAGTTCGCATACACCTCGACCACCACCTGGCCGGCCAGACGCGCCTCCACCAATTTTTTGAACAGCAGCGCGCCCTTGCCCTTGGGGGTGTCCTCTGCCACCACGTGGGAGAACTTGATAACGATTGGCGCCTTGCTTTGCGCCTGGGCCGGGCTTGCTGCGGCCAGTAATGCCATGAAGGTTAAAGACAACAGGGACTTGAGCATGAACATACCTTTTGCAAATAGAACGCCGTGAAGCCTGCTACTGGGCAGGCTTCATTGAGAGGGATAGGGAATGACGCAGTGCCTAGTGACTGCAGGCTCCTGGTCATCAGGCGCTACCAGATCGCAGCCGGGCATAGGCTCGGGGCCTGGTTATTATTCGAATGGCGACCTTGCTGACTCATTGTTATCAGAAAGAACTGACGCGTCCGCAAGGGGGCGGCATTCTTCGGTAAAGCGCTGCATGGCACAACCGGGTTTTGCTGAACCAGCTCTCAGTTCCGAGACTTTTCCGCCACTTGCGCCGACAATAGCGGCCAACTGCACCTTTTCACGGCCTACCACCCGAGTTATTCATGCCCCTGCTCAGCACTCCTTTCGCCCAACTCGACCTGATTCGCCAACCCGACCAGCTGCATGAGCCGCTGCAGGCGTTTGATGCTGCAGACGAATACCTGCTCAACCATGTGCATGAGCAAGGGCTTGAACCCGACAGCCGCATACTGATTCTGAATGATAGTTTTGGCGCCCTGGCGGCCAGCCTCGCCGGTCAGGCGCAGATCACCAGCAGCGGTGACTCGCACCTCGGCCACTTAGGTTTGCAGGTCAATCTGCAGCGCAACCAGTTGCCAGCAGATGCGGTGCATTTTGTCCCGGCCAGCGCCACCGCGCAGGGGCCATTCGATCTAGTGCTGATCCGCGTGCCGAAAACCCTGGCACTGTTGGAGGAGCAACTGATTCGCCTGCACGGCCAGCTCGCGCCTGGCGCACAGGTGATTGCCGCCGCCATGGTCAAACACCTACCACGCGCCGCCGGTGATCTGCTGGAGCGCTACATCGGTCCGGTGCAGGCTTCGCTGGCGGTGAAAAAGGCCCGCCTGCTGTTCGCCACGCCAGAAGCTAAACCAGCGGCGCTATCGCCCTACCCCACGGCTTACCGCTTGGATAAACCCGCGATTGAGCTGCGCAACCACGCCAACCTGTTCTGCCGCGAAGACCTGGATATCGGCACCCGCGCCTTCCTGCCGCACCTGCCCAAACACCTCAGCCGCATGCGCGTGGCCGATCTCGGCTGTGGCAATGGCGTGCTCGCTATCGCCTACGCCCTGGGCAGCCCGCAGGCCGAACTGACACTGGTGGATGAATCCTATATGGCCGTGCAGTCCGCTGAGGAAAACTGGCGCGCCGCCCTTGGTGAACGGCCAGTGGAGATCCGCGCAGGTGATGGCCTGGCCGAGCAGGCCGCCGACTCGCTGGATTTGGTGCTGTGCAACCCGCCCTTCCACCAGCAACAGGTGGTCGGCGACTTCCTCGCCTGGCGCATGTTCCAACAGGCCCGCGCCGCCTTGGTGACAGGCGGCGAACTGTGGATAGTCGGCAACCGCCACCTGGGCTACCACGCCAAGCTGAAGCGCCTGTTCCGCGGCGTCGAGCAGGTGGCAGCGACGCCGAAGTTCGTGGTGCTCAAGGCGATCAAGTAATCCCCACGCCGCGCCTGCACACCCAGTTCCGCGCAGCCATTAACGCCGCGTTGCAGAGAGCGCCGCGCGGCGTTGTTGCCAGGTCAGCAACGCCACCAGGCCAACAATAACCACCGCA
>JAWWDH010000481.1:0-2744 GCA_033720015.1 Pseudomonas sp. | reverse complement strand
GGCATCGCAATGGCATTACAGAAAGGAACGATCAATCTGGAACAGGCTCGCATACTGGTGGCCATGCTGGAGCGTGGTGATCAGGACGGCGCCGACCGTTATCTTACCGACGTATGCATGCCGCAGGCGAAAGATCTGGTCGAGCAGGTCGGGCAACTGACCCGCCAGCTGCATGATTCGCTGCAGGAGTTTCGCAACGACCCCCGTTTGCCGGAGCTGGCCGAGAATGAAATTCCCGATGCCAAAGAGCGGCTGAGTTACGTCATCGACATGACCGACAAGGCGGCCAACCGCACCATGGATGCGGTGGAAGCCAGCCTGCCCATTGCCGACCGGCTCAGCGATCGTATCCAGCAGATGCTGCCGGGTTGGCGTGAGTTGATGCAACGCCAACTGGAATTGAATAAATTCAAGGATCTGTGTTATCAGCTCGACGATTTTCTGTTGAGCTCCGAACAGGATTCCAATCAGTTAAGGCAGTTGCTGACCGAAATACTGATGGCGCAGGATTATCAGGATTTAACCGGGCAGATGATTCGCCGGGTGATCAACCTGGTACAGGAAGTGGAAGCCAAACTGGTGGCTATTCTGTCGGTCTTTGGTCGTTTACCGGGTATGGAAGATGCCAAGCCCAAGCCGGCAAGCGTGCCGGTCTCGGGCATTGAAGCCGAAGGCCCGATCATCAATAAAGAACATCGTAATGATGTGGTCTCGGATCAGGACGGCGTCGACGATTTGCTGTCCAGTCTGGGATTCTAAGGAGAGAGCATGGGCTTTGAGGTAGATGAGGATATTCTGCAGGACTTTCTGGTCGAAGCATCGGAAATCCTGGAGCAATTGTCAGAGCAGTTGGTGACACTGGAGCGCCAACCCGATGATAAAGACTTGCTGAATGCGATTTTTCGCGGTTTTCATACCGTCAAGGGTGGTGCCGGATTTCTGTCGTTGACTGCACTGGTAGACACCTGCCACAAAGCCGAAAACGTGTTCGATATTTTGCGCACCGGCCAGCGCAAGGTCACCTCCGAACTGATGGACGTGATACTGCGGGCGCTGGATACGGTAAACAACATGTTTGCCGAAATCCAGAACCGCCAGGATCCGACCCCGGCCGAGCCGCAACTGCTCGAGGAACTCAAGCGCTATTGCCGTCCCGCCAGTGAAGACGAGGTGGCGACCGCTCCGGCGGCAGACGAAACCATCGCCGATCTCGGTGAAACCGAATATCAGCAAATGCTGGATCAGCTGGCGCCCGATACGCCGGCCGACCGCACGCCTGAACCGGCGTCAGCCGGTACTGTTGAACAGACGGCCAGTGACGGTGACGACATCAGCGACGATGAATTTGAAGCGCTGCTGGATCAGTTGCACGGCGCCGGCAAGCACAGCGGCGTTCCCGCATCCGCCGCGGCACCAGCACCTAGCCAGAGCAGGGATGTCAGCGGGGACGAAATAGACGACCTCGAATTCGAGGCGCTGCTGGATCAACTGCACGGTGACGGCAAGGGCCCCTCGATTACGGCTGACGCTACCGTGAGTGCCCCGCCGCAGGCCGCACCGGCTCAGGCTGCCCCGGTTCGGCAAACACCGGCTGCCGTGACGGCACCGACTGCCGACAAGGCGGCAGCCAAGGCGCCGGCTCATCATAATGCGCCGCCGGATACCACGGTGCGGGTTGATACCAAGATTCTCGATAAGATCATGAACATGGTGGGCGAGCTGGTCTTGGTGCGTAACCGCCTGATCAGCCTCGATGCCAATCATGACAATGAAGATATTTCCAAGACGGTCGCCAATCTGGATGCGGTGACCGGTGATCTGCAAGGCGCTGTGATGAAAACCCGCATGCAGCCGATCAAGAAAGTGTTCGGCCGCTTTCCGCGGGTGGTGCGTGACATGGCACGCAACATGAACAAGGAAATCAACCTGGAAATGGTCGGCGAAGAAACCGATCTCGATAAAAACCTGGTTGAGGCGCTGGCCGATCCCCTGGTTCACCTGGTGCGCAACTCCTGTGACCACGGCATAGAAATGCCGGCAGAGAGGGAAGCCGCCGGCAAACCGAGAGCCGGTGTTATTCGTCTGACGGCTTCGCAGGAAGGGGATCATATTCTGCTCGGCATCGAAGATGACGGTGCCGGTATGGATCCGGAAAAGCTCAAGAGCATCGCCATCAAGCGGGGCATTCTCGATGCGGATGGCGCCGCCCGCATGACCGACAGCGAAGCCTATAACCTGATCTTTGCCCCCGGTTTTTCCACCAAGCAGGAAATTACCGATGTGTCCGGCCGTGGCGTGGGCATGGATGTGGTCAAGACCGGTATCAACTCGGTCAATGGCTCCATCGTGATTGACTCCGCGAAAGGCAAGGGCACCCGGCTGCAGATCAAGGTGCCGCTGACGCTGGCGATACTGCCGACCCTGATGGTACTGGTGGGCAAGCAGACCTTTGCGCTGCCGTTGACCAACGTCAACGAAATTTTCCATCTCGACCTGACCCGCACCAGCACGGTGGATGGCCAGCTGACCATAGTGGTGCGCAACCACGCTATCCCGCTGTTCTACCTGCAGGACTGGTTGCTCAAAGGCGAGCGCCAGGCCCGTAAAACGCAGGGACATGTGGTCATCGTAGTGGTGGGTAACCAGCAGGTCGGTTTTGTGGTCGATGGTCTTATCGGTCAGGAAGAAGTGGTGATCAAGCCGCTCGATCAATTGTTACACGGCACGCCCGGCATGGCCGGCGC
>JAWWDH010000480.1:0-2753 GCA_033720015.1 Pseudomonas sp. | reverse complement strand
TTTGCCTCGCACCAGGACCCGGACATCATCGCCTCGCTGGACAAGTGGTTGCTGCACACCCGTGCGCGGGTGATCTGCTCCAAGCTTTGGGCGCGTTTTTTGCCGCACCTGACGGCCAACTACCTGGCGCTCAGCCGTGGCATCAACACCTTTGACCGGATCATCGCGCTGCCCGATCGCGGCCAGTCATTTAATTTGGGCAAGTGCACGCTCAAGGCGGTGCCTGCGCACTTCCTGCATTCGGTGGGCAACTTCCAGCTGTATGACCCCATCAGCAAGATCCTGTTTTCCGGCGACATGGGCGCATCGCTGGTGGACGACGCGCACCCGGTGAGCGACTTCGTCAACCATGTACCGAACATGCTCGGCTTTCACCGTCGCTACATGGCCAGCAACAAGGTCTGCCGCCTGTGGGCGGCGATGGTGCGTGAGATGGATGTGGCGATGATTGTGCCGCAGCATGGCCGGCCCTTTGTCGGCGCGGAAATGATCAACGCCTTCCTCTACTGGGTCGAGAACCTTGAGTGCGGCATGGACTTGATGGGGCCGGAGGATTACCGCCTGCCGAAATAACTGACGGTTGGCGAGGCTGACTCTTCGCGCCAAATCGCCGGGTAAACCGGCGCGTTCGACGCTGTTGGTTGCCATCAGGCCCATGCTAGGGTGCCGTCTTCGATCCCAGCAAAGGCAGCACCATGCCCATCACCCTCTTTCCTGTGCGGCTGCTGCTGGCGTGCGTGCTTGGCCTAGGGGGCGCGGCTGCGCATGCTGAGAGCTGGCCCGGTGCAGACTGGAACCGCCAGCTGACGCCCGCCAGTGCGGCGCTTAGCGAGCTGGAGAGTTACGCCTTCCCTGCCCGTGATGAGGCCGCCCGCCAGGGTGTGCGCACCGATGCTTTATTGGTGATTCGCGATGGTCAGGTGGTGTATGAGCGCTACGCGGCACCGACCAGCGCCGCCACGCCGCACCTGACCTGGTGCGTGTTGGCCTGCTGAGTTACCCGCGTCCTGAGGATGCTGCCACTGAGCGGGCTTGCAATGCATGGCAAGGCGGCTATGGTGGCCTCTTCGTTTCTGACCGTGATGTGTCATGCCTGAAGCCCTGAGTCGTGTGAGCTCCCATGGCCTATAACGTATTCCCTTGGCGGCGCGGCAATGCGGTGAGCCTGCTGGTCGATGGCCCGTGTTTTTTCGTGCAGATGCTCAAGCGCATTAATGCCGCTCAGCGCCATGTCGAGCTGGAGTTGTATCTGCTGGAAAGTGGCGCGTGTTCAACCGCCTTGCTGGACGCCTTATGTGCGGCGGCTGAGCGTGGGGTCGCGGTGCGTTGCCTATTCGACGGCTACGGCGGGCAAGGCTTGCTACAGCCGGATCGTCAGCGTCTAGACGCAGCGGGTATCCAGGTGAAGTGGTACAACCCGGTGCGCTGGCGCCATGGCGTGCGTAACTTCCACCGTGATCATCGCAAAGTGCTGGTGGTCGATGAGCAGTTCGCGTTCGTCGGCGGTACCGGTGCCACGGATTCTTTCTGGCAGCCTGACGCAGCCGAGAGCCGCTGGCATGAAGTCATGGTGGAAATCAGTGGTCCCGTGGTGGCCGACTGGTTGCAGCTGTTTGAGCGCCAGTGGCAGATGGATCAAAGCTGGATCGTCTGGCGGCCGCGCCTGCCGTTGCGCATCAAAACCTTGTTGGCAACACCGGCTGTGGGGGAGGGCTTGGCGCGTGTTGCGTTTGCCGATGCGGTGCAGCATCGCGATATTCTTTATTCGTTGGTGCGCATGTTGCGCGGCTCGAAGCGCCGCATCTGGCTGGCCACGCCTTACTTCTTACCGACCTGGCGAGTGCGCCGCGTGCTGCGCCAAGCGGCTGAGCGTGGTGTCGATGTGCGCCTGCTGTTGGCTGGCAATAATACCGACCATCCGCCCATACGTTTTGCCGGGCAGCGTTATTACGCCAGTTTGCTGAAAGCCGGTGTGCAGATATTCGAATACCAGCCGCGCTTTTTGCACCTGAAGATGGCGCTGGTGGACGATTGGGTCAGTATTGGCTCCTGCAATTTCGATCACTGGAACCTGAGTTTTAACCTGGATGCCAACCTTGAGGCGCTCGACCCAGCGTTCACCGCCAGCGTGGCGGCCTGCTTTGAGCGTGACTTTGCCGACAGCCAGCTGATTGATGCCAGGGCCTGGCTGGCCAGGCCCTGGTATATCCGAGCGCAGCAGAAAATCTGGGGGTTTTTGGATCAGCTGATGTTTAAGCTGCTGAATCGTCGTCGCTGAATCTGGCGCGTGGGTGGGCTCTGAACAGAGTGGCTACGCACTTGGGCGTGAGCCACTCTGCCGCTTGGCTTAGAGCCTTAGATCAGCTCGACTGCCACGGCCGTCGCTTCACCGCCACCGATGCACAGCGAGGCGATGCCGCGCTTGCCGCCGGTGTTCTTCAGCGCGTTGATCAAGGTCAGAATGATCCGCGAACCCGTGGAACCGACCGGATGGCCCTGGGCGCAGGCGCCGCCATAGATGTTGACCTTGGAGTGATCCAGACCATGCTCACGCATGGCCAGCATGGTGACCATGGCGAAGGCTTCGTTGATCTCGAACAGATCGACGTCGGCTTTATCCCAGCCGGTTTTCTTCAGCAAGCTGCTGAATTATCAATTCCTGAAGGACCGTTCCAGGAAAAACGTGGCATCTGTACTGAACATCAACCCCTATTTTGTACAGGATTATGAACGCGCTGCAAAACAATATACTA
>JAWWDH010000479.1:0-2756 GCA_033720015.1 Pseudomonas sp. | reverse complement strand
GGGCATGGCCGAGAACATCAAACTGGGCTCTGGCGGTATCCGTGAAGTGGAGTTTATTGCTCAGGCCTTCCAGCTGATTCATGGTGGGCGAGATCTTAGCCTGCAGCAGCGCTCGCTGTTTGCGGTGCTCAATACCCTGCGTGACCAGGGCTACCTGCCGAGCACAGTGACCGATGAGCTGCGCGATGGCTATGCCTTCCTGCGTTATGCCGAGCATGCGCTGCAAGCCATCGATGACCGGCAAACGCAGATGCTTCCGGACAACGATCAGGATCGTGCGCGGGTGGCCTTTATCATGGGCTTCGACAGTTGGTCGGCGTTTCACGAGCAGCTCATGCACTGGCGTGGGCGGGTCGATTGGCACTTCCGCCAGGTCATCGCTGACCCGGATGAAGAGGGCGGCGCGCCGGCTGAAGAGGTTGTGGGCGGCGAGTGGTTACCGCTGTGGAACGACATGCAGGATGAAGAGGCGGCTTGCCGGCAGCTGGCTGAGGCCGGCTTCGTCGAGGCGCAAGCGGCCTGGCGGCGTTTGGCGGGGCTGCGCAATGGCAATCAGGTGCGCGCCATGCAGCGCCTCGGGCGCGAGCGTTTGGATGCCTTTGTGCCACGGTTGCTGGCGCAGGCGGTGGAGCATGCCAAGCCGGATTTGGTGCTGGAGCGTGTGCTGCCGCTGATCGAGGCGGTGGCGCGGCGTTCGGCTTACCTGGTGTTGCTCACGGAAAATCCCAGTGCGCTGCAGCGGCTGCTGACCTTGTGCGCCGCCAGCCCGTGGATTGCCGAACAAATTACCCGCTTCCCGCTGCTGCTCGATGAGCTGCTCAATGAGGGGCGCCTGTTCAGTCCGCCGCTGGCGCCTGAGCTGGCGGCTGAGTTGCGCGAGCGGCTGATGCGTATTCCTGAAGAGGACCTTGAGCAGCAGATGGAGGCGCTGCGCCACTTCAAGCTCGCGCACCGCTTGCGCGTGGCAGCCTCGGAAATTACCGACACCCTGCCGCTGATGAAGGTCAGCGATTACCTGACCTGGCTGGCTGAGGCGATCCTCGAGCAGGTGCTGGCCCTGGCTTGGCACCATACAGTGAGCAAATACGGTGCGCCGCGCCGCGCTGATGGCAGTATCTGTGATCCGGATTTTGTCATCGTTGGCTATGGCAAGGTCGGCGGTATCGAGCTGGGCCACGGCTCGGATCTCGATCTGGTGTTCATCCATGACGGCGATCCGCAGGCTGAAACCGATGGCGAGAAGTCCATCGATGGCGCGCAGTTCTTTAACCGTCTGGGTCAGCGGATCATTCATCTGCTAACCACCCAGACCAACTCCGGCCAGCTGTATGAAGTCGATATGCGCCTGCGACCTTCAGGCGCGGCGGGGCTGCTGGTTAGCTCGCTGGGGGCGTTTGAGCGCTATCAGCAGGGCGAGGCCTGGACCTGGGAGCACCAGGCGCTGGTGCGTGCGCGGGTGCTGGTGGGTTGTGCGCGGGTTGGCAAGGCGTTTGAGGCGGTGCGCGCCGGTGTATTGGGGCGTGAACGCGACCTGGACGCGCTGCGCGGTGAGGTCAGTGAGATGCGCGCGAAGATGCGCGACAACCTCGGCAGTAAGGCCACGGCGGCCGGAACGGCGAGCAATGCCTTTGAGGCCACGGCCCCGTTCGACCTCAAGCAGGACGCCGGAGGTATCGTCGATATTGAATTTATGGTGCAATACGCGGCCCTGGCCTGGTCGCGTCAGTACCCGGAATTGCTTGAGTTCACTGACAATATTCGCATTCTGGAAGGGCTGGAGCGGGTTGGTCTGTTGCCGGGCGAAGATGCCCGCTTACTGCAAGATATCTACAAGGCTTACCGCTCAGCGGCGCATCGTCAGGCCCTGCAAAAGCAGCCTGGGGTGGTCAGCGGTGAACAGTTTGCCGAGGAGCGGCGCACGGTGATGCGCATCTGGCAGGCGCTGGGGCTGAGCTGAATAAAAGGGTGTCGGGCACGCTGGGTGGCCGGCCAATGTTGTACCAAACGAATGTGAGGAGCAGGCAACTATGTCGATGGCCGATCGTGATGGCGTGATCTGGTATGACGGCGAGCTGGTGCCGTGGCGCAACGCAACCACCCATGTGCTGACCCATACCCTGCACTACGGCATGGGCGTGTTCGAGGGCGTGCGCGCCTACAACACCCCGCAAGGCACGGCAATTTTCCGCCTGCAGGCGCACACCGACCGCCTGTTCGACTCGGCCCACATCATGGGCATGAAGATTCCGTACAGCAAAGACGAAATCAACGAAGCCACCCGCGCCGCGGTGCGTGAGAACAACCTCGAAAGCGCCTATATCCGCCCGATGGTGTTCTACGGATCTGAAGCCATGGGCCTGCGCGCCAGTGGTTTGAAAACCCAGGTAATCGTGGCAGCCTGGAACTGGGGCGCCTACATGGGCGACGAAGCCCTGCAGGTGGGCATCAAGGTGCGCACCAGCTCCTTTACCCGTCATCACGTGAATATCTCGATGACCCGCGCCAAGGCCAACGGCAACTACATCAACTCGATGCTGGCCTTGCAGGAAGCCATCTCCGGTGGTGCCGACGAGGCCATGCTGCTGGATACCGAAGGCTATGTGGCCGAAGGTTCGGGCGAGAACATCTTCCTGGTGCGCAATGGCGTGATCTACACCCCGGAAGTGACCTCCTGCCTGAACGGCATTACCCGTAACACCATCCTGACCCTGGCCGCCGAGCACGGCATTCAGGTCATCGAGAAGCGCATCACCCGC
>JAWWDH010000478.1:0-2773 GCA_033720015.1 Pseudomonas sp. | reverse complement strand
GCAGGAGCGAGGGCGATCTCCAGATCCGCCTCGGACCTCGGCGATTCGTCGCCCGAGCGCAGCACGACGACGGGCAACGCCGAGGCCATGGCCTGCAGGACCGGCAGCCCCGTCCTCTCGAATGCCCTCGAGTGGATCAGGCAATCGCAGCCCGCGAAGAGCAACGCCTGGGCGACATCCTCGGCCGTACAGACGAGCCCCTTGGCCGGGGAGCCAGAGCGGTTATGTAATTGCGACCTCGGCATGTCGCAAACGCAATCTCCCGTGGCGTGCATAGGCATCTGACTGATCAGGGCGAGCCATACCATCGGCTCACAAGGGATCAGCAGACCGTTGAAGAACGTAGGCGAGGCGGCCGAGCAAGGCAAAAGCAGGCGAAAAAGCGGAGTTTACTGGCGTAAATGAGCATTTCGAGTCTGTTTTTAACGCCGTATCGGCTACGTAGCTAGCTCTTCAATGGCCTGTTAGCCCGTTTCCGACACAGATGCGCCGCACGAAGGCGCCGCAGGAGATCAGCGATGTTCAGCAAGAATGATCAGATTCAAGGCTACGACGACGAACTGCTGGCGGCGATGGACGCCGAAGAAGCGCGTCAGGAGCACCACATCGAGCTGATCGCCTCGGAGAACTACACCAGCCAGCGGGTAATGGAAGCCCAGGGCAGCGGCCTGACCAACAAATACGCCGAAGGCTATCCGGGCAAGCGCTACTACGGTGGCTGTGAGCACGTTGATGTGGTTGAGCAGTTGGCCATCGATCGTGCAAAGCAACTGTTCGGTGCCGATTTTGCCAACGTCCAGCCGCACTCCGGCTCCTCGGCCAACAGCGCGGTGTACCTGGCGCTGATCAATGCCGGCGACACCATTCTCGGCATGAGCCTGGCCCACGGCGGCCACCTGACTCACGGTTCTAAGGTCAGTTCCTCCGGCAAGCTGTACAACGCTGTGCAGTACGGCATCGACACCACCACCGGCTTGATCGATTACGACGAAGTTGAGCGTCTGGCTGTTGAATGTCAGCCGAAGATGATCGTTGCCGGTTTCTCCGCCTACTCCAAGACCCTGGATTTCCCGCGCTTCCGCGCCATCGCCGATAAGGTCGGTGCGCTGCTGTTCGTCGACATGGCCCACGTTGCCGGTCTGGTTGCTGCTGGTCTGTACCCGAACCCGCTGCCCTACGCCGATGTGGTCACTACCACTACGCACAAGACCCTGCGCGGTCCGCGTGGTGGTCTGATCTTGGCCAAGGCCAACCCGGAGATCGAGAAGAAGCTCAACTCTGCAGTCTTCCCGGGTGCCCAGGGTGGCCCGCTGATGCACGTTATCGCGGCCAAAGCGGTGTGCTTCAAGGAAGCCATGGAGCCCGAGTTCAAGGCTTACCAGCAGCAGGTGATCAAAAACGCTCAGGCTATGGCCAAGGTGTTTATCGATCGCGGTTTTGACGTGGTCTCAGGCGGTACGGATAACCACCTGTTTCTGGTCAGCCTGATCCGTCAGGGCTTGACTGGTAAAGACGCCGACGCCGCCCTCGGTCGTGCCGGTATCACCGTAAACAAGAACTCCGTGCCCAACGACCCGCAGTCGCCGTTCGTCACCTCCGGGCTGCGTATTGGTACCCCAGCGATCACCACGCGCGGTTTCAAGGAAACGCAGAGCATCGATCTGGCCGGTTGGATCTGCAACATCCTCGATCACCTCGGCGATGCGGATGTGGAAGCCCAGGTGGCTACGCTGGCAGCAGGCCTGTGTGCCGATTACCCGGTGTATCGCTGATTTGTAGGGTGGAAGGCACAGTTTCCTTCCACCACGTAGCGGTGGATCGATAAAACGCGATCCACCGCTACGGTTTGCACTACCCAGATTTCAGGAGCGTCCCATGCAACGTTATTCCGGCTTCGGCCTATTCAAACACTCGCTCAGCCACAACGAAAACTGGCAGCGCATGTGGCGTAACCCCAAGCCGAAGCCGGTCTACGACGTGATCATCGTCGGCGGCGGCGGCCACGGTCTGGCCACGGCCTACTATCTGGCCAAAGAGTTCGGCGTGAAGAACGTCGCCGTGATCGAGAAGGGCTGGCTGGGCGGCGGTAACACCGCGCGCAACACCACCATCGTGCGCTCTAACTACCTGTGGGATGAGTCGGCGCATTTGTATGAACACGCGATGAAACTGTGGGAAGGCCTGTCTCAGGACATCAACTACAACGTCATGTTCTCCCAGCGCGGCGTGTTCAACCTCGGTCACAGCCTGCAAGACATGCGCGACATCGAGCGTCGGGTCAGTGCCAACCGCCTCAACGGTGTTGACGGCGAAGTGCTGAATGCCAAACAGGTGGAGGAGCTGATTCCTTATATGGATTGCAGCAAGAACACCCGTTACCCAGTGATGGGAGCGTCCTTACAGCGTCGCGGTGGAGTGGCTCGTCATGATGCCGTGGCCTGGGGCTATGCGCGCGCCGCCGACGCCCTGGGCGTCGACCTGATTCAGCAGACCGAAGTGACCGGCTTTCGCAAGGAAAACGGCGTGTGCATCGGCGTTGAAACCAACAAGGGCTTCATCGGCGGCAAGCGCGTCGGCGTGGTCACGGCCGGTAACTCCGGGCATATGGCCAAGCAGGCCGGTTTCCGCTTGCCGATCGAGTCGCATCCGCTGCAGGCGCTGGTGTCCGAGCCGATCAAACCGGTCATCGACAGCGTGATCATGTCCAACGCGGTGCACGGCTATATCAGCCAGTCAGACAAAGGCGACCTGGTCATCGGCGCCGGTATCGACG
>JAWWDH010000477.1:0-2779 GCA_033720015.1 Pseudomonas sp. | reverse complement strand
GGGCAACCTTTTCACTCAGCGCATCAGCACAATCACCAAGCCCAAATACATGCACTGGGCAAAGTACTTTCAATTGCTGATGCAACTGCACGATCTAGAGATTTCACTTATGGCGGAACTGGGCCGACTGATAAGCCATCGCTAGATCGGTGAGAAGAGGCAGGGCTTCCTCACCGACCAGCCCCAGAGATAGCGCCCGCTGCGGCTCGATACAGGACCTCACCAGCCATTCAAGCAGTTCAGGCGACGCCTTGAGCGCCCCAGAAGTCCATTTACTAATGAAGTCACTATCGGGAAGCCGCATAAGTGATAAATCGCAATAAACGAACAGCACAGAATCAATTCTACGCGACTCAATAGGCAGGCACTGCTCCCTTGGGAATCGAGAGGCCGCATCACCACTAAGAACAACCCGCAGAACCCGATCACTGCCGAGGTTGATGGACTCAACTCCGTCCAAGAGCAATCTTGAAAGCTTGCGCTTGAACAGAGGCAGTAATTCGATGCCCTGCCAATCCACCAGCAGCTCATAAAAATCGGTGTCATCGAGCGGGGAACGAATCTCGACAGGCAACAACGTGAAATTCTGGTTCATCTGATAGCGTCCTTGTCCAAATACTTTGTTTAGAAATCATCCTAGCAAGCTGACCAACCGACTCCTAGCAGCCCTGCTGCCTGAGTAGATAAAGGCTTAGCAGGAACGCCACACGATCAGGCTCCGCACGAAGGGCTGCCTTGAAACCATCGCCCGCATAGGCGGCATCAACCGCCTTATCTAATTGTTCATGAGCCTTGAGCAACTCCCGTGGCATGTTACCCGGCGCATACAGATCAGCCAGCGAGCATGACTGCCCCTGCGCGGCACTGCGCTGCTCTTCAAGGGCACGAGCATCCAGCACTGATTGCGCAGCCAGACAGACCTTCTCACGCTGCGCATCGCTGACTGCTGGCCAGGGATAGTTGTTGTAGACGATGGTATTCGAGTAACGGTAATCACTCTTCAACCGCCCACAGACCGACCGCATCCAAGCATTGTGAAAGGTGGAGCAAAGAATACCGAACTCGTACAGGCTGGCATTCGGCAGCATGAACACCAGATTGCTGGCTATCACATCCCCCGAAATGTACCCAATGGGCACAAATTGCCGCCGCTCCGATGACACACTAGGAACAAGCAGATATGAACCTTCAGACTGCCTGGCCTCTGCAAAAAGATACGGAACATCCGCCAGCTTCTGAGTCGGCACTTTAGGGCTCGCCAGGCGCATAGCGCGTACTGCACTCATACGCCGCTGGATTTCGGTCGATGCGGCTCGATCCTGTGCAGTGCTATCGACTAACCATAAACAGTAGCGCGGCCGATTGTTGATGAACTCCTCAGCGCCCAGGAACTGCCGGATGTACTTAGCAGCTATCGGGTCATTGGCACGAACATGATCGGCCTCTTCAGCCGTCAGCAACAGATTGCCGCCATCGGTGGGCTGACTACCCTTGACCATTTCCAAGCAGTCAGCCTGGATAGGCTTCCTGCGTTTCTCGATGAACACCTCCGGGGCATCCACCAGATAGGCATTGATGCGCCCTACAAGTCGCTCGCTCGGCTCGCTATTCAGCGCTTCATAATCGTAGAGCCGGCACCGCTCCGCCGGACGCAGGCCGAAACCGATAATCACGCAGTGCACAGCAGCAATACCCCTCCCCTCATTGCTCCAGCGGAATGTGCGATGGGCAAAATGAATGTGGACACGCTGGTACGGACTACCGGCAAGCTGCCCGTCCGTTAATAGCGGACGCCACAAAACCGCCACCTGCTCGCCTTGAGTAATGCTATTGGTCGAAACAAAGGCAACCGGAATGCTGTCGTGCCCCTGTATGTAAAGCGCAGCTTTGACATACCAGCCAGCCACGTAGTCGAGCACACCAGCCCCTGAAACATCACTGAACGCTTCGGCTAGATCAGCACGCTGCTCCTTGCTCTGGTTGCTGTATCCCAGAAACGGGGGATTACCCATCACGATGCAACCCTCGGTGGGTGGCAGAATGTCAGTCCAATCAACTTTCAAAGCATTGCCGCAGACGATATTGGGACGTTTCTTGAGCGGCAGACGGTGCATGTAAGAGCCCAGGCGCTCCAGACGTAAATTCATCTGATGATCCGTCAACCACATGGCCACGGTGGCAATGCGAGCAGCCGTGCTATCTATCTCGATACCATGAAATTGATCCACATCGAGGCGCACCATCAACGCCACGTCAGACTGCGATTTTCCACCGCCGTACAGCTGCTCAATGATCGCCAGCTCCAATAAGCGCAGCTCACGGTACGCCACCACAAGGAAGTTGCCGCAGCCGCATGCCGGATCGAAGAATTGCATCTTGCCAAGCCGGTCATGTAATTGGCCCAGCTTGGCCCGGTTACGTTTCACCTGCTCAAACTCGGCCCAAAGCTTATCCAGAAATAGCGGGCGGATGACCTTGAGGATGTTGGCCTCTGAGGTGTAGTGCGCACCCAGTTCCCTGCGTTTCTTGCTCTTTGCCGCAGCCGCTTCATCCTCGTGGTGCATGATCGCCTGGAAGAGCGAACCAAAGATCGATGGTTTGATTAATCGCCAGTCATCCTCGGCCAGCTCTAGCAGCTGTTTTCTACCCTCCTCATCGAAGTAGTAACGTGAAACCGTGCCAGCGAAGAGCTCTCCATTGACGTAGGGAAACCCCTTGAAGCGCTCCGGCAAATTCCTCGGGCGACTGTGCTCAGCACTATTCAAAGTTTCAAATAATG